>CAIJFC010000295.1 GCA_903819815.1 uncultured Bacteroidota bacterium | reverse complement strand
ATGGAAAAATTGATTTTTTAATCAATCAAAAACCGGAAGATCAGGGTTATTTAGGAATTAGTCATCTTTACAAAAAATTGGTATTAAAAGAAGAAATTGAAATCACCAATTATATTCCGCTCGAGATTATTGTAAAAGAAAATGCAGGGACATTAATAAAATAGTATTTCTGTAAATTAAAATTCCTATTAACAATTCGATAATTTTTAGTTTTAAATTATGTCGGATTATATTAAATTCACAATTTAAACTATAAAAATTTATTATATGATTACTTTATTTATATTTGTAATTCATTAATAAACCATTAATTATGGAAGAATGTATATCTGTATTTGATATGCTTAAAATCGGTGTTGGCCCTTCAAGTTCTCACACTTTAGGTCCATGGAGAGCAGCCGAAAGATTTTTGAATGAATTAAAAAACAACAATTTATTTCAAAATACAAATCGTATTCAAGTTGATTTATATGGTTCATTATCATTAACGGGCAAAGGACATGCTACCGATTTTGCAATAATGTTAGGATTAAGCGGTCAAGATCCTGAGTACATACCCATCGAAAATATTTCAAAAATAACAAAATCGATTACTGAAAACGAAAAGATTATTTTAGGAAATGAAATAAATATCACTTTTAAATTAAATCAAGACATCATTTTCAATAAAGAATTTCTTCCCTTTCATGCCAATGGATTGAAATTTACTGCTTATTTAAAAGATAATTCAAACTATTCCTCAACATTTTATTCAATAGGAGGTGGATTTGTGGTAAAAGAAGAACGGATAAATGCAAAGAAAAAATTGGAAATAAAAGGTGCTTTTCCATTTCAAGTTTCTAATGCTCTTGAGTTATTAGAATATTGCACAGTTGAGAACAAGAAAATTTCAGAAATTGTATTTGAAAATGAAAAATCAATGCGTTCTGAAGAAAAAATAGATAGTGAATTACTTCGAATTTGGGAAACCATGTTGGAATGCATGTATATTGGGTGTCACTCTGAAGGTATTTTACCAGGCGGATTAAATGTTCGAAGAAGAGCTTTTGATATGCATCAAAATTTAATTGGTTTAGCCAATTACGATTCGCCTCAATCATGGTTGGAAACCATTCGAAAAACCGAAGTTAAATTCCGACAAATATTAAAATGGGTAAGTTGTTTTGCCCTTTCAGTAAATGAAGTAAATGCTGCTTTAGGGCGAGTTGTTACTGCGCCAACAAATGGAAGTGCTGGTGTTGTGCCTGCAGTTTTAATGTATTATTTAGTGATAGAAAATCACAACGCCGGCGAAAAAGAAATAAAACAATTTTTAATGGTTGCGGGAGAAATTGGCAGTCTTTTCAAAAAAGGATCAACCATTTCAGCAGCAATGGGTGGATGTCAGGCGGAAATTGGTGTTTCTTCAGCAATGGCTGCAGCAGCTTTATGCGAATTAATGGGTGGAAGTCCGGAACAAGTTTTAATGGCGGCAGAAATTGCTATGGAGCACCATTTAGGAATGACTTGCGATCCTGTGGGAGGCCTAGTTCAAATTCCATGTATTGAAAGAAATACAATGGGAGCAATAAAAGCGATAAATGCCGCCGAATTAGCATTAGAAACAGATCCGAAAAATGCTAAAGTTCCATTGGATAAAGTTATAGATACGATGTGGCAAACGGCCAAAGACATGAATAATAAATACAAAGAAACTTCAGAAGGCGGATTAGCAATTGCAGTTAATTTTGCAGATTGTTAGACAAAAGGGTTACGTTTAATCGGTTATTTGTTTATTTTTGTAACCATTAATCTAAAAAATTCCACTAAATAAATCGACAATGTCAGTAGCCAAAAAAGATTACAAAAGAATTACTACAAAATCACTTTTCGAAATGAAGTCTAATGGTGAGAAAATTTCCATGCTTACTGCCTATGATTTTACCATGGCAAAAATTGTAGATACGGCAGGGATTGACGTGATTTTAGTGGGTGATTCTGCATCAAATGTTATGGCGGGACATGAAACTACATTACCTATTACATTAGATCAAATGATTTATCATGCTTCAAGCGTGGTTCGTGCTATAGACAGAGCATTGGTGGTGGTCGATTTACCGTTTGGAAGTTATCAATCGGATCCAAAAGAAGCGCTTCGTTCATCCATTAGAATAATGAAAGAAAGCGGCAGCCACGCTGTAAAATTAGAAGGCGGTCATGAGATAAAAGATTCAATTAAAAAAATATTAAACGCGGGAATTCCTGTAATGGGGCATTTGGGATTGACTCCTCAATCTATCTATAAATTTGGTAGCTATACCGTACGCGCTAAAGAAGAACAAGAAGCTGAAAAGTTATTAGAAGATGCCAAAATGCTAGAAAAAATTGGGTGTTTCGCATTAGTTTTAGAAAAAATTCCAGCTCATTTAGCTGCTAAAGTTGCCAAAAGCATTTCTATTCCAGTAATTGGAATTGGTGCTGGAGGAGACGTTGATGGTCAGGTACTTGTAATTCACGATATGCTTGGAATGAATAATGAATTTAGTCCTAGATTTTTACGTCGTTATTTGAATTTATACGAAGAAATGACTTCTGCAATCGGACAATATGTTAAAGATGTAAAATCGAGCGATTTTCCAAACGCTAACGAGCAATATTAACCTAGAATTTAGAGTTTTAGGCATTCAAAATGAAAATAATTTCTGATAAAAACAACCTTCAAGTACTGCATGAAGACAATCATATAATTGTGATTAATAAGCGTGTGGGAGATATTGTTCAGGGAGACAAAACGGGCGATAAACCACTTTCAGAAGTTATAAAAGAATATATCAAAGACAAATACAACAAGCCTGGCGATGTTTTTTTAGGAGTTATTCATCGGTTGGATCGACCTACAACTGGAATCGTACTATTTGCAAGAACTAGCAAAGCGCTAACTAGAATGAATGCGCTTTTTAGCAATCGGGAAACTCAAAAAACCTATTGGACAATTGTGAAAAATAAACCACAAAATTCGGAAGATAAACTAGTTCATTATTTGAAAAGAAATGAAAAAAACAACACTTCAAAAGCACATGCTAAAGAAGTTCCAGAAAGCAAAATAGCAAGTTTAGATTATAAGATAATTGCTTCATTACAAAACTATTACGCATTAGAAATAAACCTTCACACCGGAAGACACCATCAAATTAGAGCGCAATTAGCTGCTATTGGATCACCGATAAAAGGCGATTTAAAATACGGTTTTGACAGAAGTAATCCAGACGGTGGAATTCATCTTCATGCAAGAAAATTAGTTTTCATTCACCCTGTAACCAAAGAAAATATAGAAATCACAGCTCCTACGCCAAATGATGTAATTTGGAACGCTATTTAAAATAAAATTATTAACTTTATAAGATTATAACTAATTTTATAATTCAAAATTTCGAACCTATGAAAAAAGCATTTTTATTAGCGTTACTAGTTTCAATCGCTGGTTATTCTCAAGATCATTTTTCAGGAATTACAACATCTAAGAGAGTTGGTATTTTAAACATTGGATTAAATCCATCTGAATTGGCCAATTTAAATAATCATTTTGAAATTCAATTTTTCTCTACAAGTTTAAATACTTCAAACAATAAAATTGGATTTAAAGATATTATAAATGGAAATAATTTAGAGAATCTATTGTTCCAAGGAACAGAACCCGTAAATTTCAATATGGATACCGAAATAGTAGGGCCT
>CAIJFC010000294.1 GCA_903819815.1 uncultured Bacteroidota bacterium | reverse complement strand
CATTTTTGAGCGGTTAAATATTATTTATACATTTTATTAATAAGGAAAAAATCGGCCAAAACAATTGCAGCCATGGCTTCTACAATAGGAACCGCACGAGGAACTACGCAAGGATCATGACGTCCTTTTCCTTGCATTTCAATAATATTTCCTTGATTATCGAGAGTGTCTTGTTTTTGAATAATCGTGGCAACGGGTTTGAAAGCCACTCTGAAATAAATATCCATTCCGTTTGAAATTCCACCCTGAATTCCTCCTGATAAATTGGTTTTCGTAGTCCCATCCGAATTATACAAATCATTGTGTTCGCTACCTTTCATTGTGGCGCCACAAAAACCACTGCCAAATTCAAAACCCTTAACCGCATTAATCGAAAGCATTGCTTTACCTAAATCGGCATGTAATTTATCAAAAACTGGTTCGCCAAGTCCGATAGGAACATTTTTAATCACACAACTAATAACGCCTCCGACGGTATCCCCTTGTTTTCGAATTTCTAAAATATGTTGTTCCATTTTTATCGCAGTTTCCTCATCAGGACAACGAACAAGAAAATTTTCAATTTTTGAAAAATCCAATTCTTGATAGGGCTTATCAATATTTATTTTACCAACAGAAGATACATAAGCATTAATTTTTACATCGCTCAAAATTTGTTTTGCAATGGCTCCTGCCACAACTCGAGATGCGGTTTCGCGAGCAGAACTTCTTCCACCCCCACGATAATCTCGGATTCCGTATTTTTTTTCATAAACAAAATCGGCGTGACTTGGTCGGTAATTGTTTTTTATATGGGAATAATCATCCGACTTTTGATTGGTATTTGGAATCAGAAATCCGATTGGGGTTCCAGTAGTTTTTCCTTCAAAAATTCCGGATAAAAACTGCACTTCGTCCGCTTCTTTTCTTTGAGTAACAATAACCGATTGACCCGGTTTTCTTCGGTTCATATCGTTTTGAATGGCATCGAAATCAATTTCAAGTCCCGGAGGACAGCCATCAATAATTCCGCCCAATGCCTCACCGTGCGATTCTCCAAAAGTGGTTACTTTAAAAAGGGTTCCAATACTATTTCCAGCCATAACGATAGTTTTTAACAAATATAATATTTAAGTCTCAAAGATATTTAAATCTCAAAATTATATTTGATACAATTTATAAGATTTATTCCAGTTTTTAATTATTTTCTATTAAATTTGAAACATAATTTCAATGTAAAAACCAATTCCTATGAAAACTAAATTATTTTCTTTACTTATAATTGTTCTTATATTATCTGCTTGTAGTTCAGATAATAATAGTTCTGATAATTCAAATGGCACTAGTTATTTTCCTTTAAACAATAGCAACAATTGGGTTTATAAATACGATTCAACTCTTACAACGGGCCGTGATTCCATTTATGTTTCTGGCGATACAATAATTAGTACAATTACCCACAAAAAAATTAAATCATTAGCACAACCTATGGGTTTCTTTTCAAATTCTCTTAGAAATAATGGTATTCGAATGGATAATGGCTCACTTATGTTGAACGGTGCTACTGGAATTGACTTTGGAGGAAATGTACCTCTTTCATTTCCATTGAGTGATTTTGTTATTTTTAAAGAATCTGCTGTTCCAAATGCTGTTTTAAGTACGATTTCGGGAACTATTAATCAAGATATTCAATCCTATCCTCTTACTATAAATTATGTTCTTACAAGTAAAGCACTAGAATCATTACCAACTTTCACAGCGCCAGACGGAACGGTTTATAACGATATTAAAAAAGTTAAAACTACTTTAAATCTTAAAATTACAACAACAGTTTCGGTTCCAAATATTCCAATTCCGGTTTCATTAACCGTCTTAAGTCAACAAGATGTTTTAGTTGCCACACATTATTATGCCAAAAATATTGGAATGGTTTATACACAAACCAATATAAATTATCAATTGCAAGATTTTTCACAATTTAACGTAACATTGCCATTCCCATCTTCAGGAAGTGACAGTCAAAATGAAGTTTTAGACCACTATGTAGCTAACTAATAATTTATTTTTGAAATTAATATTTTCGAACAATAGTTTTTTTTTAAAGTCGTTATTGTATTACTAACAACTACTATTATGAAAAATTACTTTTTTATTCTTGGAATGACAATTGGATTTATTGGTTTTGCACCTGCACAAGAAATTGCTACAAACGCAATTGGATTGCGACTTGGAAGCGGTGATGGTTTTGGAAGTGAAATTAGTTACCAACGAAAACTAGAAAAATTAAATCGGATTGAAGGTAATTTAGGCTGGAGCAATTCAACCGATTTTGACGCTATTAAACTTACCGGAATCTACCAATGGGTTTGGAATATTGATGAAGGTTTTAATTGGTATGCGGGTCCGGGTGCAGGAATAGAAACCTGGAATTCAAACCACAATAATAGTGGTGCTTTTCTTTTTATCTCAGGAAATGTTGGTATTGAATATGGATTTTCAATACCGTTATTAATTTCCTTAGATTTTAGACCTGAAATCGGTGGAAATGATTATTACAACGATCATTTTAATTCAAATTTAGCACTTGCTTTGAAGTATAAATTTTAATATTTAAAAACAATCGTTTTCTTAGAATTTACTTTTATTACCGTATAAGGATATACGGGGTTTGTCAATGAATCTTTGGTGGTTTTAGTTTCCTTTTCTAATACCGTGATTTCAATATTTTTATCATTTTCTTTAACGTCTGAAATTGAAATTGAATTGCCTGTTGAGTATTTTTTTCCAAGACTTAAAACCACAAAATTAGAATTTATAATATCGTCAGATTTTATTTTTCGCTTTAAATTCGGGTCATTCAAAAGCATCGACATTTCGGCGCGTTCTGAAATTAGTTCATAGAAATGTAAATTCCCTCCCCCATTTTCTTGCTCGGTCAATATTTCAACCAATGAATTTGGTGAAATAGTTTTTTTATTACTAACACAGGAAAGCAACAAAATCATGGAAAATAGGCTAATTATTTTTTTCATTTTAATGAATTTATCGCTTGTAAATAAAGCGTTTCATAAAGTGGAACTATATTTTTAATATCAAATTTCTCCGCTATTTTCAGGGCGTTTTCTTTGAATTTATTTAAAGTCGCGTCGTCTTTCAAAATCCGTAAGGCGTTTTCGGCCATTTCATCAATTTCTCCAACATCGCTTAAAAAACCAGAAATGCCATCAAAATTAACCTCGGGCAAACCACCCGAATTACTTGATATTACCGGAACACTCCAAGCCATTGCTTCCAAAGCCGCCAGTCCAAAACTTTCTGTTTCAGATGGCAATAAGAACAAATCAGAGAAACTTAAAATCTTATCAATTTCATTGCTGTTTCCAAAAAAGATAACTTTATCCTGAATCCCAAGTTTTTGACATAAATACTCCGCATTTTTCTTCTCCGGACCATCGCCAACAAGTAGCAATTTGGCAGGGATTTTTTCTTGGATTTTATGAAATATTTTTATAACATCTGGAATTCTTTTAACCGCTCTAAAATTACTAATATGAGTTACAATTCGTTCTTTTTCATTGGCAATTAAAGAACGATTTCGAGCTATTTTTGGATGTGAAATATGTTTTCCTAATTCGATAAAATTTGGGATAACGTGGATTTCTTTTTTACTATTAAATAATTTATAGGTTTCGTCTTTCAAACTTTGCGAAACCGAGGTTACAATATCGGAATTATTAATACTGAAACTAACTGCGGGTTTGTAAAACGGATGATTTCCAACCAAAGTAATATCGGTGCCATGAAGCGTAGTAACCATCGGAATATCAATTCCTTCTTCCTTAAGCATTTGCTTTGCCATATAACCCGCATAAGCATGTGGAATGGCATAATGAACATGCAATAACTCAATTTTATGGAGTTTTACCATATCTACCAATTTACTCGAAAGTGCTAATTCATAAGGCTGATAATGAAAAAGTGGGTATTCAGGAACGTTCACTTCATGATAATGAACATTTGGATTCAAAAGCGCTAAACGAACCGGCTGGCTGTAAGTAATAAAATGGATTTCGTGACCACGATGCGCCAATTCAAGTCCTAATTCTGTAGCAACCACGCCACTTCCTCCGAAAGTTGGATAACAAACAATTGCTATTTTCATTTTTGTTTTTTAGAACTACGAATTTAGTGAAATTTTAAAATTTTCAGCGTTAAAAAGTAATGTTTTAACTATTTAAAAGCAATTATTTAATCAGGGATTCGTAAATCACTTTTTGAATATCTTCCCGAATATTTTCTTTTGATAATTTATTGATTGTGGCATCGGGATACGTTCTATTGGATAAAAAGATATAGACAATTTCATTTTCTGGATCCGCCCAAACCATTGTGCCTGTAAATCCGGTATGTCCGAAACTTGTCATTGGAACACAACCACATGTTGGTCCAGAAGTTCCCAATTGGGGCTTATCAAATCCTAATCCACGGCGGTTATTTTCAGGACAGAAATAACAAGTATTAAAGTCATTAAATGTTTTTTCTGAGAAATAGCGAACATTCCCATAGGTTCCTTTTTGCAAATACATTTGCATTATTTTAGCCAAATCCATAGTATTTGAAAAAATCCCTGCATGACCGCCAACACCACCTTCCATGGCGGCTTCCATATCATGAACATAACCTTGAATGGTTTGGTGTCTAAAATAAGTGTCGATTTCGGTTGGAGCAATATTTTTTTTGTCAAATTTTTGAAGCGGATTGTAAGTTGTATTATTCATTCCGAGTGAATTATAGAAATTATTTTGACTCAAATAATCCAACTTTTGATTGGTCATTTTTTCTAAATAATCTTTCAAAATAATAAAAGTAAAATCACTATAACGGTATTCTTTTTTTGGGGAAAGTTTACTTTTTACAATTTGATTCATAATAGTATCGTGATAATCATTTCGCATAAACAAACTATCAGTGACTTGTTTGGAGTAATTTTCGTTGAAAATTTTGGAGTAATATTTTGGCAAAGGTATTTTTGAACTAGCTAATGTCGCTTTATAAAACGGAATCCAAGCTTGAAAACCAGCATAATGCGACAAAAGTTCTTTAAATGAAATGTCTTTTTTATCAGTATTTTCAAAAATCGGAAGCATTTCGGCTAATTTGGTTTCTAAATGAACTTTTTTAGCATCATAAAGTTGCATTACATTGGGAAGCGTCGAAACAATTTTGGTTACCGAAGCGACGTCAAAAAGAGTTGAATTAGAAACTTTTTCTGGACTTTCATAGGTTGGCGAACCGAAGGATTTTTGATAAATGACTTTCCCTTTTCTGGCTACCAAAACCTGAATTCCTGGCGCCATTTTCCCATCGATGGCTTTCAATGCTAACGCATCAATTTTTGATAAAATTTCGGAATTCATACCAACATTTTCAGGTTCGGTAAAACCCAAACGATTTGTTTTTTCAGTGGATAAACCTAAATTCACAGGAAATG
>CAIJFC010000293.1 GCA_903819815.1 uncultured Bacteroidota bacterium | reverse complement strand
CGGATAAAGAAAAATATAAATTATTAGCTGCATTAGGTAATTAATTTTTTGCAAATATACATTAAATTATTTTTTTTATACGGAATGTCTAAACCTAAAAAACTATCTTTACTTTTACTAAAGATTTAAATTTACGATAATGAATATTTTATTAATTATAATTATAGTACTAACTATTATAGTTAGTTTCAAAGGTTTTGAAGACAATTCTTTTTTTAGAAAATTTGAATTTCATATCGGTAGTATTCGTTCTGGAGAGCAATTTCGAATGATTTCCTCAGCATTTTTACACGCCGACATTTCACATTTGGCGTTTAATATGTTGACATTGTATTTCTTCGCGCCTGTTGTATATGGCTTTTTAGGAAATATCTCTTTTGGATTAATTTATTTAGGTAGTTTAATTTTTGGGAGTTTATTGACTTTGTATTTTCATTCAAATGATTATTCTTATCGCGCGATTGGTGCTTCTGGAGCGGTAACCGGTGTATTGTATTCAGCAATATTATTGCAACCTGATATGGATTTATTTTTATTTTTTATCCCAATCCCAATCCCAGCTTATATTTTTGGAATTGGATACTTACTTTATTCTATATACGGAATGAAGACCAAACGTGACAATATTGGACACACCGCTCATTTTGGTGGAGCAATTGGAGGTTATTTGATTACATTGGCAAAAGAACCCCATCTATTAATTGATAATCTTGAAATGGTAATTTTACTTGCGATTCCAATTGTATTGCTTTTTATTTTAGCCAAATTAGGAAAAATATAGTTTTAGATTTAAACAAAAAAGCCCAGTTTTATACTGGGCTTTTTTGTGGGGAGAGCAGGATTCGAACCTGCGAAGTTCACACAGCAGATTTACAGTCTGCCCTCGTTGGCCGCTTGAGTATCTCCCCAATTTATTAATTCGTAGACTCGTAAAAGGCTGCAAATATAGCGACACTTTCCAGCTTTGCAAATTATTAAAGTACTTAATTTTAATCCATTTTTAATCTATTTAAATTGAAACATATAAAAAAATCTCCACGAAGGAGATTTTAATTAATATCTAAATTTAGATTATTTTGAACCTAAAAGGGAAGCTATTTTAGCATTTAATTCCTCTCCACGAATGTCTTTTGCAATGATTACTCCTTTAGCATCTAAAACAAAAATAGTAGGAATTGCATTTATTCCATATTGTAAAGCAATTGGATCTTCAAATTCTTTTAAGTTAGAAACATGGTTCCAAGTCAAATTGTCTTTAGCAATAGCATCTTTCCAAGCCGAAGCTTCCTTATCTAATGAAACGCTTAAAATATTTAAACCTTTTGCATGGAATTTTGCATAAAGAGCAACTACATTTGGATTTTCTACACGACAAGGTTTACACCAAGATGCCCAAAAATCAACAATAGTGATTTTGCCTAATGACTGTTTCAAAGAAATTGATTTTCCTTCAGGGTTTTTTGCTGTAAAATCTGGAGCTACACTTCCTACATTTGCAGCAGCAGCAAATGTTACAGGTTTACCTATTTTATTTAATTTAGTTTGAATTGATTTACCTGGTTTGTATTTTTTTAATTCAGGGCTAAAACTAGCATATATTTTTTTAGCTCTTGCAATATCAACTGCTGGATCGTTTAACATACTATCTACAATTAATGCTGACAATAATGCTTTTGGATTTGCTTCTGCAAATTTTACATAAAATTCCATCCCTTCTTTTTGCATTCCTTGATATTCTTTCATTAATTTATTGATAACGATAGTATCCTTTGCTTGTTCAGCAGCTTTCATCTTTGCCATATTAGCATTTTGAAAAGTCATTAATTTCTTTTGAAGTTCTTTTTGGAATTTTGTTAAATCGTCATTGAATTTAGAGAATACATCATTATTGAAAGTTCCTGAAAACTTAGATTTTTGAAGACTATCTTTATCTACAATGATGTTAATATTTCCATTTTCAAGCACAAAAGGAACTTTCCCTTCAAGCGCTTCAACTTGGATCAACATGATTTCTGGTTCTTTTGCAGATCCCTTCATCATAAATTTACCATCTTTAACTTTTACGGTATCCATAGGAATAAATTGTCCCATTTCATCTTGTTTTTCAAGTACTACCGTTTTTCCATCAGCAATACCTTTTACAATGCCTGAAACAATATATTCATTTTTCCCTGCTTTATTACACGAAATTATAACTGTCAATACAGTTAATAGCATTAAAATTCTTTTCATTTTAAATTAGTTTTAATTTTAAGTTGCAAAAGTATTTAAAAATAATAAAGTTGTTACATTTAAATCACTTAATTTTTTGTTATTGTTTATATTTTATTAATTTATGTTTGAAGGACAAACAAAAACAGTTAATGGCACAGTGGTAGTTCTAATGCCGCTAATTCCCTTTTCAACATTTGTAAAATGATGAAATCCACGAGATTTTAAAATAGAAGCCATAATTACCGAACGATATCCACCTGCACAATGCAAATAGAAGCCATCCTCTTTAGGAACTAAACCCAAATGAGAATTAATAGTGTCTAAAGGTAAGTTTATTGCGTTCTCAACATGTTCCGCATCGTATTCGCTTGGTTTTCTTGCGTCTACAACTATACTATCGTTCTTAAATTCATTTGAAAATTGTTCGGGTGAAATGGAATCAATACTATCTGTTTCAAATTTTGCAGTTTTCCATGAATCGATTCCTCCTTCAAGATAACCCAAAACATTATCAAAACCAACTCTTGAAAGTCGAGTTATCGTTTCATTTTCCATTCCGTTAGGTGTAATCAATAAAATAGGTTGTTTTGTATTCATGATTAATGAACCTACCCAAGGAGCAAAATTTCCTTGTATTCCAATAAAAATGGATCTAGGAATATGACATTTAACAAAATCATTTTCATGACGAACATCTAAAATTATTGCGTTCATATCATTTGCAATAGCTTTAAATTCAGCAGGATTTAATGGTTTTTTAGATTTATCCATAACTGAATCTAAACTCGCATATCCTTGAATATTCATCATTACATTTTGAGGAAAATAGGCTGGAGGAATCCCTAAACCATCCAAAACCTCGGCAGTAAATTCTTCCCGAGACATATTTTTTCTTAAAGCATAATTTGTTTTTTTTTGATTACCCAAAGTATCGGTAGTTTCTTTACTCATGTTTTTTCCACAAGCACTTCCTGCTCCATGACTAGGATACACAATTAAATCATCAGATAATGGCATGATTTTATTTCGTAATGAATCAAACAAATAGGAAGCAAGTTTTTCTTGAGTTAAGTCATTAACTAATGATTGTGCCAAATCAGGCCTTCCAACATCACCTATAAATAATGTATCACCAGTGATAATTCCATGTTCTTTTCCATTTTCATCAATCAATAAATAACAGGTACTTTCCATGGTATGACCAGGCGTGTGTATCGTTTTAATAGTATAATCACCAACTTTAAATTCTTGGTTATCAGTTGCTATAATTGCTTCAAATTCAGGCTTAGCAGTTGGTCCAAATACGATTTTTCCGTCCGTTTTTTTGGCTAAATCCAAATGCCCCGAAACAAAATCAGCATGAAAATGCGTTTCAAAAATGTACTTTATTTTCGCATGATCTAAATTGGCTTTGTCAATATAAGGTTGAACCTCTCTTAAAGGGTCAAATAGGGCTACTTCCCCCTTATTTTCAATATAATAAGCAGCTTGGGCGATACATCCGGTATAAATTTGTTGAATTTTCATTGGGAATAAATTTGTATTATTTAGAATAAAATCTCTTTTGTTAGTATAAAAATAGCCATTGTTAAAACAAACCAGCCGAATATTTTTTTCAAACTTCGTTCATTAAAAAAACGACTTAAATAAATTCCAATAAATATTCCTGTCATTGCAAATGATGCGAATTTAAATAATAAATAACAATCTGTATT
>CAIJFC010000292.1 GCA_903819815.1 uncultured Bacteroidota bacterium | reverse complement strand
TTTCTTCAATTGTTTTTTCCATTATAAACTTAAAAATGCAAAGATAATGCAATTCCAATAAATATGACAAGTTGTCAGCCCAAGAATTAACATTATATTATATTAGGAAGCTATTCCCGCTTTCCGCTACAAGTCCTCACAAAAAAGTGTCGTTTTGTAATTTTATAATGAGCTTCTTCTAGTCGCTATTATAAAACCATAAAACCAAAAACACTTTTTTTGCTCCGGGCTTTCCACTTCAATCGGGGCTATTGTGACGATTTTAGTAACTATTTTAAAATTATTTTATATTTCAAACACTCTTTAAAAACGTGCCTTTTTTAGTAAATTTTATACTTTTAAAAAATCAAAAGTGCAATATTTAAAAAAATCATATACTTTTGTCCCAGTTAAATATAATCCAATGACAAAGAATTTAGTAATCGTAGAATCTCCTGCAAAAGCCAAAACAATCGAAAAATTCCTAGGAAGTGATTTCCAAGTGGAGTCCAGTTATGGCCATATTGCCGATTTACCATCTAAAGAAATTGGGGTAGATGTTGCCAATGGGTTCAAACCTAAATATGAAGTTTCTGCCGATAAAAAAGCATTGGTTTCCAAACTAAAAACACTAGCTAAAAATGCCGACATGGTTTGGTTAGCAAGTGATGAGGACCGAGAAGGAGAAGCTATTTCTTGGCACCTAGCCGAAGAATTAAAATTGGATAAAAGCAAAACTAAAAGAATAGTATTTCACGAAATTACCAAAACAGCCATTTTAAAAGCAATCGATAATCCTCGTGAAATCGATTATAATTTGGTAAACGCACAACAAGCTCGTAGAGTTTTAGACCGTTTAGTAGGATACGAACTTTCCCCTGTACTTTGGAGAAAAATTAAAGGCGGACTTTCAGCAGGACGTGTTCAATCGGTTTCAGTTCGATTAATTGTAGAAAGAGAAAGAGAAATCCAAAACTTTAATGCTGTTGCTACCTTTTCTATTGTAGCCGAGTTTACCAACGAAGCTGGAAAGGCATTTAAAGCCAAACTTCCTAAAAATTTTAATACTAAAAAAGAAGCCGAAGATTTTTTAAATAAAAATATAGGTTCTACTTATAAAGTGGTTGATTTAGAAACTAAACCAACCAAAAAATCACCAACGGGACCTTTTACTACTTCTACTTTACAGCAAGAAGCAGCTAGAAAATTGTATTTACCGGTGGGAATTACCATGCAATTAGCACAACGATTGTACGAAGCTGGATTGATTACTTACATGAGAACCGATAGTGTAAACCTGTCTAAAGACGCTATGGATGCGGCTCAAGCAGAAATCACTAAATCGTATGGTGCTGAATTTTCTCATCCTAGAAATTTTGTCAATAAAAGTAAAGGGGCGCAAGAAGCCCACGAAGCGATTCGACCAACCGATATGTCTCGTCACACCGTAAATATCGATAGAGATCAAGCTCGTTTGTACGATTTAATTTGGAAAAGAACGTTGGCTTCTCAAATGAGCGATGCCAAATTAGAAAGAACTAACGTGAAAATTGAAGCGAATAATCACGGAGAAATTTTTACCGCTTCAGGTGAAGTATTGCTTTTTGAAGGATTCCTAAAAGTGTATCTTGAAGGACAAGATGATGATGATGAAGAACAAGAAGGAATGTTGCCTTTAATGAAAGTAAATGAAAAATTAGATTGCAATTATATCACCGCAACCGAAAGATATTCTAGAGCTTCAGCCAGATATACAGAAGCCTCTTTGGTAAAAAAATTAGAGGAATTAGGGATTGGTAGACCGTCTACTTATGCTCCTACAATTTCAACTATTATCAACAGAAAGTATGTTGAAAAAGGAAATCTAGAAGGTCAAGAACGCAAATATGCGCAATTGGTTTTACAATCAGGCAAACTAACAGAGAAAATCCTTAAAGAAAATACAGGTTCTGATAAAGGGAAATTAGTGCCAACAGATATTGGAACTATTGTAACCGATTTCTTGGTAAAAAATTTCGGGACCATTTTAGATTATAATTTCACTGCAAAAGTGGAACAAGATTTTGATGAAATTGCTGAAGGAAATGTCAATTGGACTCAAATGATGCAAGAGTTTTATGATAAATTCCATCCCTCAGTAAAACAAGTCGAAGAACACGCAGAAAGAGAAAGTGGAGAACGTATTTTAGGGATTCACCCTGAAAGTGGCAAACCAATTTCTGTTCGATTAGGGAAATTTGGACCGATGGCTCAAATTGGTGCTGCCGATGATGAAGATAAGAAGTTTGCAAGCTTAATGGCCGATCAAAATATTGGAAATATAACCCTTGAAGAGGCGCTTAAATTATTTTTATTACCTAAAAATTTAGGTGTTTATAAAGGAGAAGAAATTGAAATTAATAATGGTCGTTATGGGCCATACATCAAATTTGGAGCAGCCTTTATTTCTTTGCCAAAAGGAGAAAATCCAACGGATATAACCCTAGAAAGAGCGCAAGAATTGATTGATGAAAAAACACTTGCCGATGCGCCAATAGCAATATATAATGGAGAAGGCGTTCAAAAAGGGACAGGTCGTTTTGGGCCTTTTATAAAATGGAATGGCGTATTCATTAATGTGAGCAGAAAATACAATTTTGATAATTTATCTCAGTCGGATATTGAAGAATTAATTGAAGATAAATTGCAAAAAAACATCGATAAAGTTTTGCATAATTGGAAGGAAGAAGGCATTCTTGTTGAAAAAGCACGTTGGGGAAGATCAGTAATCCTAAAAGGAAAACTTAAAATCGAATTGAGTAAAGATATTGATGCTGCTAATTTAACTTTAGCACAAGTTCAAGAAATCATTGCTAAAAAAAACCCTGCTAAGAAAACGGCGGTAAAAAAAGCACCCGCTAAGAAACCGGCCACTAAAAAAGCAGTTACTAAAAAGAAATAATTAATAAAATATAACATCTCGTCTCCGTTTCCTTTAGAGAGGGCCGGGGAGAGGAAAATAAGCGATAACCAATTTCCTTCATGTCACCCTTTCCTTTGGAGAGGGCTGGGGAGAGGAATAAGAAATAGTATAAATGGAATTTGATTTTTTAAAACCTACTAGTGAAGAAGTTGTAGCATTTATCAGTGGATTAAATTCGCAGCATTTAGGTAGTAAAATGGTATTGCATACCAACAAACAATTCCCTGATATTAATAAAATTAAAATAGCCATAATCGGGGTTCTTGACAATAGAGGAGATTCCAAAGCAATTTCCGATGTGGATTTAACGCCTATTAGAAAAGAATTGTATTCCCTTTATCCAGGAAACTGGGAGGCTTCCATTGCTGATTTGGGAGATATTGAGGCAGGAAATTCTATTGAAGACACCTATTTTGCTCTAAGAAGTGTGGTTTCTAATTTAATTAAAAATAAAATAATTCCTATCGTAATTGGTGGCACACAAGATTTAACGTATTCAATGTACCGCGCCTACGATGATTTAGAACAAATGGTGAATTTAGTAGCCATTGACAGCAAATTTGATTTAGGAAAAGAGAGTGATCCGATATCTTCCAACTCCTATTTAACAAAAATAATAGTAGAGGAACCAAACAATCTTTTCAATTATTGTAATATTGGATACCAAACCTTTTATAACTCACAAGAAGAGATTGATTTAATTGAAAAATTGTTTTTCGATGCCTATCGTTTGGGTGATGTTTGTAATAATATTGCCATTGCCGAGCCCGTTTTTAGAGACGCCGATTTAGTAAGTTTGGATTTAGGTTCAATAAAATCATCGGATTCAGGAAATTTTATTAAATTTGCCCCTAATGGTTTTAATGGAAAGGAAATTTGTTCCTTGTCAAGGTATGTTGGAATTAGCGATAAAGTGACCTCATTTGGTATATTTAATCAGAATAATTCAGAACAAGAATCCATTTTGATTGCGCAAATTATATGGTATTTTATTGAAGGATTTCATTATCGATCTAATGAATATCCTTTTGGCAGTAAAGACAATTATTTGAAGTATATCGTGCCTTTAGAAGAGGAAGAGTTGATTTTTTATAAGAGTGATAAAACCGAAAGATGGTGGATTGAAATACCATTTATTTCGCATTTAAATAATAAATTAAAAAGAAACACGTTATTACCTTGTTCACACGATGAATATATTGTGGCTTGCAATAATGAAATGCCTGAAAGATGGTGGAAAGCCCAAAGGAAAAATGTTGTTTAACAAATAGTTAAAATTAAATTCATTAAAAAATAGCAATTTTTAGCGTTTTTTAATCAAAAATAATTGTTTTTTATGAAAATATTAAATAGGTTTACGCCCTCAAATACAAAAACTCAAATAATAAAAAAGCATATGAAGAAGCTTATTGCATTTACCGCAATATTATCCTTGTTAGTTAGCTGTAGCAGTTCAAGCGACAAAGGGGAACTAATTGGGGTTAAAGGAAAAAAATGGCACCCAGAGAAACCTTTTGGTACAGTTTTAATTCCTGGCGGCGCCTTTATTATGGGTAGATCCAGTGATGATCCTGCAAACACTCAAGATGCGAACACTAAAACAGTAACTGTTCGTTCTTTTTATATGGATGAAACGGAAATTAGTAATAAAGAATACCGTCAATTTGTAGAATGGGTAAAAGATTCTACAATTAGAGTAAACTTAGCTGATATGGCTAGTGGAGGCGCATCTGGTAGCGGAACTGCTGCCGGCGGAGCAACTGCAGGTGGAGCAAAAGGAACTATTAATGATTACGCCTATTTAAATGCCGACCCAACTAATAACCCTAAAGCTACTGCTTATGATAAATACATGTTTAATAAAACAGGTGGGCAAAATAACAAAATAAATCACAAGCCAAAATTAATAAAAGCAACAAATAAATACCCTGACGAAGCTTATTCTCAGGTTATGGATGAAATGTATTTAGACCCTGCTGCTTCATACAATGGTTTGAAGACTATGGACGCAAGTAAGTTAGTTTTTAGTTATACCTGGATGGATATTCATGCGGCTGCAAAAGCCAAAAAAGGAACTCCAAGACAAAATTTTATTAAACAAGTAAAAGATTCAATTTATCCTGATACTACTGCTTGGGTTAAGGATTTTAATTATTCTTATAATGACCCTATGCACAATGATTATTTTTGGCATCAGGCTTATTCTGATTACCCAGTAGTTGGAGTTAAATGGGGACAAGCAAGAGCATTTTGTGCTTGGAGAACTTCTTACAAAAACGCGTACATAAAAAAGAAAAAAGGAAGAGATCAGGTAAATTCTTTTAGATTGCCTTCAGAAGCAGAATGGGAGTTTGCCGCTAGAGGTGGTTTACAATCTGGAATGTATCCTTGGGGCGGTCCTTACACAAAAAATGATAGAGGATGTTTCTTAGCTAATTTCAAACCAGATAGAGGAGATTATGCAGCTGATAACGCTTTATATACTGTAGAAGTTAAATCATATGATCCAAATGGATATGGTTTATACAATATGGCTGGAAACGTTGCCGAATGGACTGCGGATTCCTATGAAAGCGCTTCTTATGAATTTACCTCAACGATGAACCCATCTGTTCAAGATATTAATAATAAAAGAAAAGTGGTTAGAGGAGGTTCTTGGAAAGACGCATCGTATTACATACAAGTGAGTTCAAGAGATTATGAATATGCTGATACCGCTAGAAGTTATATTGGATTTAGAACCATTCAAGATTACATGGGTACTCAAACAACAGGAAAATTAACAAACAAAAGCAAACAATAAACAATCAACAATCAACAATCAACAATTAACAAATTAAACATTAACTAAACTAAATTATTTTTATTATGGCATTATTACCAAAAAGAGCTCAAGCTGTTCTATACGGAATGGGAGCAGCAGTTGTAATCGTAGGAGCATTATTCAAACTTCAACACTGGCCAGGCGCTAACGAATTTCTAATCGTTGGATTATTAACTGAGGCTGCTATCTTTGCTCTATCTTCTTTTGAGCCATTGGATGTTGATTATAGTTGGGAAAATGTTTACCCTCAATTGCTAGATGCTAATGCAGCACCTGCTAAAGTTTCAAAAGCGCACTCTACTGATGATGGTGATGCAGAAGGCATGTTGTCTAAAAAATTAGATGCCATGTTGAAAGAGGCCAAAATTGATGGTCAATTAATGGAAAGCTTAGGAAACAGTATAAAAAACTTTGAAGCAGCTTCTAAAACTATTGCACCTACTGCAGAATCATTGGCTTCTACTAAAAAATACAGCGATGAGTTAACATTGGCTGCAAATCAAATGGAATCGATAAATGCGTTGTATAAAATCCAATTGGATAGCGCTTCTAAAACTACTCAATTGAACGAAGAAGTTGCAGAAAACAGTGTTAAATTAAACCAACAAATGCAATCATTAACTTCTAACTTGTCTTCATTGAACAATGTATATGGAGGAATGCTTTCTGCAATGAGTAACAAATAATAATTAGTTTATTTAACTATATTAATTAACAATAAAACTAATTAGAAAAAATGGCAGGAGGAAAATTAAGCCCAAGGCAGAAGATGATTAACCTAATGTATCTGGTTTTCATTGCTATGTTAGCATTAAACATGTCCAAAGAAGTTTTAAAAGCTTTTGGATTAATGAACGAAAAGTTCGAAGTCGTAAATAAATTCTCGGAAGAATATAACAAAAGTTTATTCTCTTCATTAGAAACTAAAGCATCTGATAAACCGGATCAATTTGGAGTACCATTTAGCAAAGCTAAAAAAGTACAACAAATATCTAATGAAATGTACGCGTATTTAGGTACGCTTAAAAGTGATGTAACTAAAGAATTTGAAAGAGAAAAAGACGGCCAACTTCCATATGATCAAATGGACAAAGGAGGTTACATAGATGAAAACTGGTTTAAAGGTGATAAATATTCCAAAAAAGGAAAAGAAATCATGGCCAAACTAGAAAATTATAAAAAACAAATTGCAGATGTATTTGGAGTAGACGTTAAATATAAAATTATCGTTGCAACTTTAAATAAAAAATTCAATCTTGAAAATGTTAAAGATAAAGAAGGTGTTTCTGTGAAATATTTATCGTATCATTTTGAGGGTTTCCCGGCAATTGCTTCAATAGCTAAGTTAACAAGTATTCAAAACGATGTTAAATCAATTGAGCAAGATATTTATAACGCTTTAATTGGTAATACAACTGCTCAAACAGCTTCTATGAAGAACTATAAAGCAATTGTGATCATGGATAAATCGTTATTTTTCCAAGGAGAAACAGTTACTGGTAGAGTAGTATTAGGAAGATACGATGAAACAACCGTTCCAACTTCTGTTAGTGTAGGTGGTGCAAGTGTTTCGATGGAAAATGGACAAGCAATATTTAAATTAAGTGCAGGGGCAGTAGGAGATCATGACATTAAAGGTAAATTTACTTTTAAAGAAGACGATCAACTAATTCCTATTGATATTGAAGGTAAATATGCGGTTGTACCTAAACCAAATACAGCTTCTATTTCATCGGATAACATGAAAGTGATTTATAAAGGGGTAAACAACCCAATGACAATTTCATTTCCTGGTATTTCAGACAATAATGTAACAGTTAGTGCTCCTGGTATTAAAAAATCTGGAAATAGCCAATATGTTTGGAACATCGGAGATTTTGCTGGTAAAGAAGTATTCGTTTCTGTAAATGCAAAACTACCTGATGGAAAAATGGTTAGCGATAAACAAAAGTTTAGAGTTAAAGATATTCCACCTGCAACAGCGTTATTGAATGGTAAAGCAGGAACTACTATAGGTTCTAAAGGAGAGATTTCTTCTGCAACTATTACTGCTGATTTTGGTGATTTTGGAAAAGATTACAAAGTAACAGCAACAGTAAAATCATTTAATGCAGTTATTAACAAAGTAAGTTATCCTTGTCCTGGTGGTTCTTTGAGCGCTTCAGCTTCAAATGCTATTAAGAACTTAGGAAAAAACGATGTTATTTTAATTGATCAGATCCAAGTAGTCACAAATACAGGTGTTAAACCTAAAACTGTTTTTTCTTGTTCGTTTAGAATTAATAACTAAAAAAAATTCAATATGTTAAGATACTCTTTTATTTTATTTTTAATGACTTCACTTAATTGTATTGGTCAAGCTAATTTACTGAACGCTAAAACACCAAAAGAAATTGGTGTTAAAACTGCAGATCAAATTAAGTATGACAATACAAAGCCTTTGGATTATGGTTATATTGATGACCGTGATGTGATGTTTGGTAAGAGAGTATGGGAGTTTATCGATATTGATCAACGGGTAAATTTTCCTTTGTATTACCCTGTAAAACCTTTAATGGATAGAAAGCCGTTGTTTGATGTCTTAAGAGAGTATGTACAATCTGGTCAAAAAAACAAGGTAAATATTAAGGATTATTGTTTTCAAGACGATTATTTCAGTTTGCCACTTGATGCCTCTGAGGCTGAAAGCAAATTCAATGATTTTAGATTGACAAAAGAGGGTGACGAAAATGTAACTAAAAATTTTAATCCAACCAAAATAGACCCTGCTGTTGATCCTGCTAAATTTAGAGAATTATGTTTAAAATTAATTGCTGATAAAAAATTGAAAGAAGGTCCTGATTATAAAACTGCTGAATTAAATGCGGTTGATCTTAAAGGATTTAAAATTCAAGGGTATTGGTATTTTAATAAAAGATTAGCGGAATTAAAATACCGATTAATTGCAATCGCACCTGTAGCTTCGTCTGCCAAAAGTATTGTTGACGCCACTATTGGACAACAAGAAATTGAAGATGAATATACTCAAATTATTGCTAGCCAAGGTTCCCTTTTAACTCCTCAACAAGAGGAAGACAAAAAGGGTAAACTTAAGATATACGAAGAAATGAGCGCTCCAGACGTTTTGTTTTGGATTTATTATCCAGCAATTCGTGAGACTTTGAAAAGTAATCCAACATTTAATGATAGAAATAGTTCAAAACCAATTAATTTTGATGATTTGCTTATTTCCAGACATTTTGATGCTGTTGTTTACAAAGAGGAAAACGTTCAAGGCGATAGATTAATTGAAAAATACAAGCCCAACAATGCATTGGAACAATTATTAGAAGCGGAGAGAGTAAAGGACAAAATTCGTGATTTCGAACACGATATGTGGAATTACTAGTATTCTATAATATATTATTTAAAACTCTTATCAATTGATAAGAGTTTTTTTATTTTAATCGATTTCATTTTTCTTATTTTTACGTTTACTTTTTAATTTTATATAAATGATAGATTATTTAATTGTTGGTTCTGGATTAGCAGGCATTTCATTTGCTGAAACGGCACTGCAAAATCAGAAGACGATTCTAATAGTTGACAATCAATCGCAAAGTTCTTCTTTAATTGCTGGTGGATTATACAATCCTGTCATTCTAAAGCGTTTTAGCGAAGTTTGGCAAGCCCAACAACAATTACAAGTCTTAGATAATTTCTATCAAAAACTAGAGTCCAAACTTCAAATTAAAGTGGATTATAAAATTTCAATTCTACGTAAATTTTTCTCGGTCGAGGAACAAAACAATTGGTTTGCCGCTTCCGATAATAAAATGTTAGCCCCCTTTTTATCATTAGATTTAGTAAAAACAAAATACCAAGGAATTAATTCGCCATATGATTATGGGGAAGTATTACAAACTGGTTATGTAGACACTAAATTATTGTTAGATGCTTATAAAAAGTATTTACAAGAAAATAATCTCTTACTTCAAGAAACTTTCGATTATCAGTCCATTCAATTTTTTGACGACTGTGTTGAGTACCATAACATAAAGGCAAAACAAATTGTCTTTGCTGAAGGTTTTGGGTTACATGCCAATTCGTATTTCAATTATTTGCCATTAGATGGCACAAAAGGGGAGTTATTTATCATAAAAGCACCTGAACTTAATTTGGATGTAATAATTAATACAAGCGTCTTTATTTTACCTTTAGGAAATGACTTATTTAAAGTGGGTGCAACGTATAATTGGCAAGATAAAACGAGCAACCCGTCGGAAGAAGGAAAAACGGAACTCCTCGCTCGTATTAATGAAATTTTAGATTGTGAGTTTGAAATAATAGATCATTTTGCAGGTGTTAGACCCACTGTAAGAGATAGAAAACCACTTGTGGGAAGCCATTCCAAATTTTCTAGATTACATATTTTAAACGGTCTTGGAACTCGAGGCGTAATGTTAGGACCATCATTGGCAATCGCTTTATTTGATTCAATTGAGTATCAAAAACCCCTTGATACAGCAATTGATATTAAAAGATACGATAAGAAAATGTAGTTATTGTTTGAAATTCTCGTCGTA
>CAIJFC010000291.1 GCA_903819815.1 uncultured Bacteroidota bacterium | reverse complement strand
TACAAAAAGAACAGTTAACAGCAATAGCTTTTACGCAAGGACCCGGATTAATGGGTTCTTTATTGGTTGGTAGTTCCTTTGCAAAATCATTATCATTGGCATTAAATATCCCGTTAATCGCTGTAAATCATATGCAAGCGCATATTTTAGCGCATTTTATCGACGAGGAAGGATATCCAAAACCTGAGTTTCCATTTCTAGCTTTAACCATTTCTGGAGGACACACACAAATCGTAAAAGTGAACGATTATTTTGATATGGAAATTATTGGAGAAACCACTGACGATGCCGTTGGTGAAGCCTTTGATAAAAGCGCGAAAATTCTTGGATTGCCTTATCCTGGCGGACCTTTAGTAGATAAAAATGCCCAATTAGGAAACCCTAAAGCTTTTGCATTCACTAAGCCTAAAGTACCAGGATTGGATTTTAGTTTTTCAGGATTGAAGACCGCTATATTGTATTTTATTCAAAAAAATGTATCTGAAAACCCTAATTTTATAGAAGAGAATTTAAATGATATTTGTGCCTCAATTCAATACACTATCATTGAAATTCTAATGGATAAAATGAAATTGGCAGTAAATGAAACTGGAATTAATAGAATTGCAATTGGCGGTGGAGTTTCAGCAAATTCAGGCATTCGAAATGCAATGAAAGAAGCCCAAACGAATTACGGTTGGCAAACGTATATTCCTAAATTTGAATACACCACAGATAATGCTGCAATGATTGGAATTGTAGGTTATCAAAAATATTTACAAGAAAATTTCGAAACTTCAGATGTGGTATCTAAAGCAAGAATTCAATTTTAAAAACTATGCAATTATTCTACAATCCTAACATTAATGAAACTACAGATAGTTTTACTTTCGATAAGGAAGAAAGCAAACACATTATTAAAGTTTTACGCAAACAAGGTGGTGATATATTATTTGTAACCAATGGATTGGGTTTTTTATTTAAAACAGAGATTGTAGTTGGTTCTGATAGTAAATGTACGGTTAAAATAATCGGTTTTGAAAAAGCACCCACCCCAAAATACCATTTGCATTTAGCGGTTGCTCCAACTAAAATGAACGACAGATACGAATGGTTTTTAGAAAAAGCTACAGAAATTGGAATATCAGAAATCACTCCTATTATATGCGACCATTCCGAAAGAAAATTGGTGAAAACCGATAGATTTGAAAAAATAGTACAATCGGCGATGAAACAATCGTTGCATTATTATTTGCCTAGGCTGAATGAACCAATCTCTTTTAAAGATTTTATCAAACAAAAAAACGAAGGATTATTATTAATCGCACATTGTGAAGAATCCGATAAAAAATCGCTGAAATCAGTCGTGAAACCAAATGAAAATGTAACATTATTAATTGGTCCTGAAGGTGATTTTTCAAATAAAGAAATTACATTAGCGATGGATAACAATTACACGCCTGTAACTTTAGGTTCCACAAGATTACGAACAGAAACAGCAGCAATAGTGGCTTGTCACAGCATCGTTTTTATTAATGAATAAACACCAATTTTGAAAAAACTAATTGTATTATTTTTATTTATCTCAGCTACTACATTTTCACAAGAAATTGCTTTGTTGAAATACAATGGCGGTGGAGACTGGTATGCCAATCCAACTTCTTTACCCAACCTGATTAAATTTTGCAATCAAACTATTGGAACTAAAATAAAACCTAAAAATGCAGTGGTTACTCCAAGCAGCCCTGATATTTTTTCTTATCCTTACGTTCATGCAACAGGACATGGAAATGTAGTTTTTAGTCCATCAGAAATAGAAAATCTTAGAAATTATTTGACTTCTGGAGGTTTTCTACACATTGATGATAATTACGGAATGAACGAATACATACAAAAAGAAATAACGAAACTTTTTCCCAATAATGCTTTAGTTGAAATTCCTGCCAATCATCCTGTATTTCAAAAACCAAATTCTTTTCCTGCCGGTATTCCAAAAATTCACGAACACGATGGTAAAAGACCTCAGGCTTTTGGAGTATTTATTGAAAATAGATTGGTCTTACTGTATACTTATGAAACCGATTTAAGCGACGGTTGGGAAGATGCCGACGTACACAATGACCCAATTGAAGTTCGGGAAAAAGCACTAAAAATGGGTGCCAATATCCTAAATTATATTTTTAACAATTAGATTAATTCGATGGATACTTCTTTATTACATCCTGAAATTCAAAAATACATCAATTCACAATTAGGGGTTGATGTTGCCAAATTGGCTTTGCAAAAAAATCCTTTTCCAGATACCAATTGGATTTCAATTTTGAACCAAATAGCAGCTAAAACAAAAGTTAAAGATAAACTTCCGACCTATTTTTCCCATGAAAATTTAATTTACCCCAATAAAGTTTCTGTAGAGCAATCCTCTTCAGAAAAAACTGCCTTGTACAAATCAAAAATTGTTTTTGGCGATACTTTAATTGACTTAACCGGTGGATTTGGGGTCGATTGTTTTTATTATTCGATGAGAATAAAAAAGGTAATTCATTGCGAAATAGATACTGAATTATCGGCAATTGTGAGTCATAATTTTAAACAGTTCGGAATTGAAAATGTAAAATGTATTGCAGGTGATGGTTTTGAAATTTTAAGTAATTTAAATGAGAAGTTAGATTGGATTTATATTGATCCTTCAAGGCGAAACGATCAAAAAGGCAAAGTTTTTATGCTAAAAGATTGTTTGCCAAATGTGCCGGAATTGCTTTCCTTTTACTTTTCTAAAGCAGATAATATTTTGATTAAAACAGCACCAATTCTAGATATTTCAGCTGGTTTAACTGAATTGAAAAATGTAAAATGCATTCATATTATAGCTGTAGATAACGAAGTTAAAGAGTTGCTTTGGGAACTAAATATCGATTTCATTGGTAATCCTGAAATTAAAACGATCAACATTGTCAATCAAAAATTAGAAACTTTTAATTTTGAATTGAATTTAACTGTAGAATTACCCTTTTACGAACTTCCAAAAAAATATTTATACGAACCCAATAGTGCCATTATGAAATCGGGTGGTTTTGATGAAATTGGAATTCAATATTCGTTAAGCAAACTCCACTCCCATTCTCATTTATATACTTCAGATGAACGCATTGATTTCCCTGGTAGAACATTCGAAATCAAAAAGGTATTTTACTATTCAAAACAAGAAATGAAAACCAATTTAGAAAATTCGAAAGCAAATATTACCACAAGAAACTTCCCTGACAGCGTGGACGATATTCGAAAAAAATGGAAAATAAATGACGGCGGCTCAACTTATTGTTTTTTTACCACCGACTTGAATAATGACAAAATAGTTTTACTTTGCAGCAAAATATATTAAT
>CAIJFC010000290.1 GCA_903819815.1 uncultured Bacteroidota bacterium | reverse complement strand
TTTTCTTTATCCATCCAATAGTGTACTGCTTTTCCACTTAAATTCATATAGGTGTTTGGCTTTAAAAGGAAGAAGGTCTTTCCTTTGATTTTTAATTCAGCAACAGCTCCTAATTTTAAATCATTAAAACTAGCCCCTTCTTTATTTGCAATAAAATCTAGGACTTTAAAACCTATATTATGTCTGGTATTAGCATATTCAGCACCAATATTTCCAAGTCCAACTATTAAAAATTTATTCATATCATCCGATTTGTCTGAGGTGATTTTTATATTAAATAAATTATTTAGCCATTTTATCATCTTGCTAAAGTAAACTATTTATATTCTTTTGGTATCAAGCACACCGGAATTGGATTCATTTTGTGTTGATTTACCGTATTTAATTTTTTATAAATCGAAAATGCGATTTGTTCTCTACCCAAAAAATCAGCGGCAGTTTTACCATTTTTATCCTCATTCATAGCCCATTCGAGTTCATCGTAACTGGCGCCAAGTTGCTCTTCATCTGATCTTGCATCGCCAAATAGGCCGTCCGATGGTTCGGCAATCAATATCGAATTTGGAATCTCTAAATAGTCTCCCAAAGCAAAAACATCCGATTTCATTAAATCAGCAATCGGACTTAAATCAACGCCACCATCACCATATTTTGTATAAAAACCAACGCCAAAATCTTCTACTTTATTCCCGGTTCCAGCTACTAAATAGCCATTTATTCCTGCATGATAATACAAAGTGGTCATCCTCAATCGCGCTCTAGTATTTGCTAAAGCAAGGTGTTTTTTATTTTCATCCTCCCCAGTTGGAACTATTTTGACAAATTCGTCAAAAACCGAAGTCAAATCGGTGATAACACTTTGAACATTTGAAAACCTATTTTTAAGCTGTTCAATGTGTTCTTTCCCTCGACTTACGTGGCTTTCATTTTGATGAATCGGCATTTCAACACACAAAGTTGGAAATCCTGTTTGAGCACATAAGGTAGAAGTAACCGCCGAATCTACTCCGCCCGAAATACCAACAACAAAACCATTGGTTTTTGAAGCAATTGCGTACTCTTTTAACCAGTTCTCAATATGTTGGTTCACTTTTTCAACTTGAATTGTACTTTTTTTAGACATTTTTTGTTATAGTTTATAGAACTGCAATGTATATATTTGCAAAAATAATAATTATTTGGAGCTATTTCCTGCTTTCCGTTGCAATCTTTTTTTTGTACCTCAAAAAAAGGATTTCCACTGCACTCAGGGCTAAAAATGTCTAATATGAAAAAATGGTTGTCTCTATTCTCAGTATTGGTGCTTTTTGCATCTTGTGATAAAAAAAATAAAATAGAAAAAGAAATTGACGAAATTCCAATGTCAATTAAAGTAGAACGTTTCGATAAAATTTTCTATGAAACTCCTGCGGAAAACTTCCTTAAAGTCAAACAACAATATCCTTATTTTTTTCCTGCGGATACTCCAGATTCCGTTTGGGTCAATAAAATTAATAATCCACTATACAGAGAGTTGTATTCTGAAGTTCAAAAAAAATATTCCAATTTTGAAAAAGTAAATTCCGATTTAGTATCGCTTTTTCAACACATAAAATACTATTTTCCAAACACCAAAACCCCAAAAGTAGTTACCCTAATTTCGGAAATGGATTATCAAAATAAAGCCATTTACACCGATAGTTTAGTTCTAATTTCCCTTGATTTGTATTTAGGTAAAAGTCATAAATTCTATGAATTTCCAGAATATTTAAAGCAGAATTTTGAACAAACTCAAATTATGCCCGATATCGTTTCAAGTTTTTCTGAAACCAAAATTGCATTTGGAAATAATAAAAGTTTACTATCCTACATGGTTTATGCCGGCAAGCAACTCTATTTAAAAGATGTTTTATTGCCGGAATGTTCCGATGCGGATAAAATTGGCTACACCCTAGAGCAAATAAATTGGTGTCAAGAAAATGAAAGTTATATGTGGCGAAATTTTATGGAAGAACAATTGCTATATAGCACCGATTCAAAATTACCAAGCCGATTTATTAACCCAGCCCCTTTTTCAAAGTTTTATCTAGAAATTGACAACGAATCACCTGGTAGAGTAGGAACTTGGTTGGGCTGGCAAATTGTCCGTTCCTTTATGAATAATAATGATATAACTTTACAGCAATTATTGCAAATGGATCCAATAGAATTATTTCAAAACTCAAAATACAAACCTAAAAAATAATGGCAAATTCAACCTCTGAAATTAATTTTTACATTGATTTAGACGAAAATAAAGTACCTGAAAAATTAAGTTGGTCCGCACAAGATGGTGGCGTAAATTCAGAAGAAGCAAAAGCAATTATGCTAGCTATTTGGGATAGTAAAACGAAAGAATCTTTACGCATCGATTTATGGACGAAAGAAATGCCAGTTGATGAAATGAAACTTTTTTTTCATCAAACTTTAGTAGCTATGTCGGACACTTTTTTGCGCGCAACTGGTGATGAAAAAATGTCGGAAACAATGAAAGATTTTTGCGATTATTTTGCCGAGAAATTGGAAATATTGAAATAGAATCAACTTAAAACTGACTATTGTTTTTAAAAACCTCCTGGTTTACTTCGTCAATATAAGTCAATAATTCCATTTTTCCGGTCATTTCTGTTGCTGAGGTTACAAAATGATGTGGCATTTCAGCCCAATTGTTGGCAAACATTTGTTTTTTGTAAGCAGCAATATGTGAATTTATTTTCACTTTACTGATTTTATCTGCTTTGGTAAATACAATACAAAAAGGAATTTCACTTTCTCCCATATAGGACATAAATTCAATATCAATATTTTGAGCTTCATGACGTATATCAATTAAAACAAAAGCGCAAACCAATTGCTCTCGAGTTTCAAAATAATCAGTAATAAATTGTTGGAATATCGATTTTGTTTTTTTGGAAACTTTGGCGTAGCCATAACCCGGTAAATCAACTAAAAACCAATTGTTGTTTATTAAAAAATGATTTATAAGTTGGGTTTTTCCAGGCCTTCCAGATGTTTTTGCTAAATTTTTATGATTGGTTAGCATGTTTATCAAAGATGATTTTCCAACGTTTGACCGACCGATAAAGGCATATTCTGGTAAAAAATCTTTGGGACATTTATCCACTTCTGAATTGCTAATAATAAATTCGGCAGTATTAATTTTCATATTCAATTTTGGTTTTTGCAAAGGTAGTTAAAAAAAACACCAAACAATTTTAGAAATTATTTGGTGAAATTAGTTTATAAATTTACCTTTTTTAGCCATTCGAGCATGACTTCGTTGAATTCATCTGGCCGTTCCATCATCGCGGCGTGCCCACATTTATCAATCCAATATAAAGTTGAATTGGGTAAAAGCTTATTAAATTCTAATGCCACTTCGGGCGGAGTTACCGTGTCGTTTTTACCCCAAATTATACAAGTTGGAATGTGCATTTTAGGCAAATCTTTTGCCATATTATGTCGAATGGCGCTTTTTGCAATAGTTAGCGTTTTTATTAATTTAATTCGGTCATTAGCCATGCTAAAAACCTCGTCAACCATTTCTTTAGTTGCAATTTTAGGATCATAAAATACCGCTTCTGCTTTCTTTTGGATGTAATCGTAATCGCCACGTCTTGGATAACTATCGCCCATTGCATTTTCATAAAGACCTGAACTCCCAGTTATTACTAGTCCAAGCATTTTTTCAGGATACATTTTTGCATGGTATAATGCAATATGACCGCCTAAAGAATTTCCCATTAAAATTACTCTGTCGAAACCTTTAAACACAATAAAATCCTTTACATATTTTGCAAAAGCTTTTACATTAGTTCGTAATAAACTTTGTGTATAAATAGGCAATTCAGGTATAATAATTTTATAGCCTCTTTTAGAAAAATAGGCACCTGCAGATTCAAAGTTGCTCAATCCCCCCATTAATCCGTGTAAGACTATTATTGGAGTTCCTTCGCCAGCTTCAAAATAGGTATATCGACCTTCTTTTTTTAAGACTTGTTCCATCAGAATTATTACTTTTCTATTTAGACAAATATAGTATTAAAATGGATTGTTTTTTGAATAAAAAATCAAAAAATAATTAAATCGTAAAATTATTTATATAAAAATTAATTCAAAGTTAATTTTAGGTTTCCTAAAAATAAAATCTACATTAAATATTTTCTAAAGCAGTTGTAATCTATAAATTCTTCATTTTTATTCGATTTTTAAAGGATTGTTTTAGAGTGATTTATAAAATAAATTATCTTTTTTTTCTGTTTTTTTATAAGAAGTGGTAAAACTTATTAACAAAGTGGTATTTTGTGGTAAATTGTGGTAATTTTTTTTTATTTTTGTCAGTATCATTTAAAAACAAGTAAAATTGAATTCAATTATTGGAACATATGAATGCAAAGTTGATGCTAAAGGAAGGCTGCTTTTACCTGCGCCTTTGAAAAAGCAATTGTCAGCCGGACTTCTTGATGGTTTTGTCTTGAAGCGTTCGGTTTTTCAACCTTGTTTAGAATTGTATCCAATGGCAGAATGGAACTTGATGATGAATAAAATCAACAAGTTGAACCGATTTGTGAAAAAGAATAATGATTTTATCCGTCGTTTTACTGCTGGTGTTAAAGTAGTAGAAATAGACGCTTTAGGTAGATTATTAGTACCTAAAGATTTGGTTGCCTTTGCATCAATTTCCAAAGATTTGGTGCTTTCTTCAGCGGTTAATATAGTTGAAATTTGGGATAAAGATTTATATGAAAACTTCATTTCTAACGATGAGGTTGACTTTGCAGATTTAGCCGAAGAAGTTATGGGTAATGTAAATGATGATGAAAATGGAATATCATAACCCCGTTTTATTAAAAGAATCTGTAGACGGACTAGATATTCAACCTGACGGTATTTATGTAGATGTGACTTTTGGAGGCGGAGGTCATTCAAGAGAAATCTTAAGCAGGTTAGGTTCAAAAGGCAGATTGTATGCTTTCGATCAGGATGAAGACGCACTTGCAAATTCTATTGATGATGAACGATTTGTATTAATAAACGAGAATTTTCGATTTATAAAAAGATTTTTACGATTTCACAATATTAAAAGCGTTGATGGAATTTTAGCTGATTTAGGTGTTTCGTCTCATCAATTTGATGTAGCTGAACGCGGTTTTTCTACTCGTTTTGAAGGCGAATTAGACATGAGAATGAGTCAAAAACAGGACTTAAATGCCTATAAAGTGGTCAACGAATATGACGAAGATAATTTAAGAAGGGTGTTTCTGGATTATGGAGAATTAAAAAATGCTCCAGTAATTGCCCGAGTAATAATTGAAGCTCGTGAGTTGGAACCAATTAAAAATACAGAACAGCTAAAAGTGGTTTTAGGTCGTTTTTTACCAGCACATAAAAGCCATAAAATCTTAGCTCAAATGTATCAAGCCATTCGAATCGAAGTCAACCAAGAAATGGAAGTTTTAAAAGAATTTTTAGAGCAATCTTTAGAAATTTTGAAACCCGGAGGCAGATTAAGTGTGATTTCCTATCATTCATTGGAAGACAGATTGGTAAAAAGAATAATGAAAAACGGAATGTTTGAAGGGGAACCTGAACGTGATTTCTTCGGAAATTTTTCAGTTCCTTTTAAAACTATTGGCAAATTAATTGTCCCAGATTTTCAGGAAATAAAAAGCAACAATAGAGCTAGAAGTGCAAAATTAAGGATTGCTGAAAAGAAGTAAAAAATGAAAAACGGAGTTTATAGCATATTAAAAGCAAGATTCTTAATCAACGAAGAAGCAAATGCGACTAAAAATTGGCGTTTCATCGTATTTCTGATTTTACTGGCTATAATCATGATAGCAAACAATAATAACGTAGATCAGAAAGTATTTAAAATAATTAAGTTAACGGGGGAAGTTAAAGAGTTGCGTTCCGAATTTGTAGATCGAAGATCAGAATTAATGAAATTAAAAATGGAATCGACGGTAACTGAAAAAATGGCTGTAAAAGGAATAGTACCGGCCTCTGTTCCGCCAGTTAAAGTGGTAATTAAGAAGAAAAAAGAAGAAAAAGGATTTTTCGAAAAATTATGGTAGAAGATAATAAAAATATCATCTTACGAATTTATATAGTTGCAGTGGTCATCTTTTTTATGGCGGTTGCTATTGTAGTAAAAATGACTAATATCCAATGGGTAGAAGGAGATTCTTTGCGCAAATTAGCCAACAAACATTCGATTAAAAACTTTGTTATTCCTGCTAATAAGGGAAATATTTATTCTGCAGATGGTAGCTTGCTAGCTACGTCAATCCCAAATTACAACATTCGTTTTGATGCAAAGGCTCCTAACGATAAAGATTTTCATAAATTCATCAAGCCATTATCTGATTCTCTAGCAGTATTATTCGATAAACCAAGTAATTTTTTCCAACTAGAATTAACAAGAGCCAGAGCAAGTGGCAATCGATTTTATTTGTTAGCCAAAGATTTAAGTTACACGCAATACATTAAAATCAAGGAATTTCCACTTTTTAAATTGGGAATTTATAGAGGTGGAATAATTGTTGAACAAGAGGTAGTTAGAAAGCATCCTATTGGCGAAATTGCTTCTAGAACAATTGGTTATGAACGCATTACGCCTGAAGGATTACCTGACGGAAAAGGAATTGAGTGGGCTTTCAGAAAATATTTAAATGGTAAAGACGGTAAAGTTTTAAAACAGAAAATTGCCAAAGGACAATGGAAACCCATTCGTGATGTGAATGAAGTAGAGCCACAAGATGGATATGATGTTATTTCCACATTAGACGTTTATATTCAAGACATTGCGCATCATGCATTGATGGAACAACTCCTCAAATTTAAAGCAGAACACGGATGTGTCGTAGTTATGGAAACCAAAACAGGATATGTAAAAGCAATTTCAAATTTAGGAAGGATTGCTGATAACACTTATGCTGAAACCACCAATTATGCTATTCAAGAATCCCACGAACCTGGTTCTACTTATAAGTTAGTAGATATGATGGCGCTATTGGAAGATAAAAAAGTAGATACAAGTACAGTTTTTAATACTAATGGAGGATTAATGTTTATTGAAGGTAGAAGAGTGAAAGATTCTCACGACGGCGGTTACGGAATTATTTCATTGGCCAAAGGGTTTGAAAAATCATCCAATACGGTAATGGTTCAAGCAGTTTACAATAATTATAAAAAAAATCCTGCAGAGTTTGTGAACCATTTAAACTCTTATGGATTAAATAAGCCGTTAGGATTGTCTATTCAAGGGGAAGGAATTCCGAGAGTTCCTCAGCCTACAGACAAACGTTGGTCGCCAATGTCACTGCCATCAATGGCTTTTGGATATGAAGTTTCAATCACTCCATTGCAAACATTAACGTTCTATAATTCGGTTGCAAATAATGGGGAAATGGTAAAACCACAATTTGTTTCTGAAATTAAAGAATGGAATAAAACTATTAAAAAATTCGATAAAATAGTTATGAATCCCAAGATATGTTCCAATGCTACTATTTTAAAATTGAGAGCCGTATTGGAAAATGTGGTAAAACGTGGAACGGCAAAAGATCTTTATTCGAAAGATTTCTCATTTGCCGGAAAAACGGGAACTGCACAAGCAAATTATTCATCAAATAACGGTGCTGACAAACATTATATATCCTCATTTGTAGGTTATTTTCCGGCAGAAAATCCAAAATATTCCTGTATTGTAGTGGTACACAAACCAGATACTTCAACAAATCAATATTATGGAGCTGATGTAGCTGGACCGGTATTTACTAGAATTGCTCAAAAAATATTTACGGATTCTCCTACAAAAAATGAAGTTAAAAATTTGAATCTAAAAAATTTAAATCAAGAAAAAAATTATTCGGAATACTATACTAAAAATCAAGATAAAAAGAATGTAATTCCAAATTTAAAAGGAATGTCTGGAATGGATGCAGTGGCTTTATTAGGTAATTTAAAAGTAAAAGTAAAAGTTATTGGGGTTGGAAAAGTAAAAAAACAATCTATAAACCCAGGCGAAGCAATAAAAAGTGATACAATTATAACATTAGAATTATCTTGATTAATTTAAAAGACATACTTTGGAAAGTAGCGATTGAGGACGTTCATGGTTCAACGGATGTTGCTATTGAAAAAATGGAATTTGATTCTCGAAAAGTTTCTGAGAACGATGTCTTTATTGCTATTCGCGGTTCTATATCTGATGGACATGAATTCATAGAAACGGCTATAAATAAAGGAGCAATAACAATTATTTGTGATGTTTTTCCTGAAATTATTGTTACAGGAGTTACCTATATCAAAGTTAATGACACGAACAAAGCAATGGCTTTTATGGCTGCAAATTACTTTGATAATCCATCCCAAAAATTAAAATTAATCGGGATTACAGGAACCAATGGTAAAACTACAATTGCCTCTTTATTGTTCCAATTATTTCAAAAAGCAGGGTATAAAACAGGCTTACTTTCAACAGTTAAAATTGTTGTTGATACAAATGAATATAAGGCAACCCATACTACACCTGATTCTATTTCAATAAATTATTATTTAAATGAAATGGTAAATGCAGGTGTTGACTACTGTTTTATGGAAGTCAGTTCGCATGGAATTCATCAAAAACGAACGGAAGGCTTGCATTTTTCGGGAGGGGTTTTTACGAATTTGTCGCACGACCATTTAGATTATCACGCTACGTTTTCAGAATACAGAGATGTAAAAAAATCATTTTTCGATCATTTACCAAAAACTGCTTTTGCATTATCAAATATCGATGATAAAAACGGTTCGGTAATGATGCAAAACACCAATGCCAAAAAAAGGACCTATGCGTTAAAAACCTATGCTGATTATAAAGCTCAAATTTTAGAAAATCAATTGTCGGGGTTGTTGCTGAAAATAAACGATAATGAAGTTTGGGTGCGTTTAATAGGGACTTTTAATGCCTATAATTTGCTTGCTATTTATGGAACGGCAGTTGAATTGGGAATCGAATCTTTAGAAGTTCTTCGATTATTATCGGAGTTAGAAAGCGTGTCAGGTAGATTTCAATATGTGGTTTCAAATGGTAAAATTACTGCCATTGTTGATTATGCGCACACCCCAGATGCTCTAGAAAACGTATTAAAAACCATCAACGATATTCGCACTAAAAATGAACAATTAATTACCGTAGTAGGTTGTGGTGGAGACAGAGATAAAACAAAAAGACCAATAATGGCCGACATAGCGTCTGATTTAAGCGATAAAATTATCATTACATCTGATAATCCTAGAACCGAAAATCCGGAAACCATTATTGAAGAAATGGAGCTTGGTGTTGCTCCTCAAAATTATAAAAAAACAGTTTCTATCATCGATAGAAAACAGGCGATAAAAACGGCTTGTCAATTGGCTCAAGCCAATGATATCATACTAATTGCAGGTAAAGGCCATGAAACTTATCAAGAAATTAATGGGGTTCGCCATGATTTTGATGATATGAAAATGGTAAAAGAAATGTTAGACCAATTAGGAAAATAAAGACAATAAGAGAATCGAATAACCGAATTACCAAATAAACGAAACTATGTTATACTATTTATTTGAATACCTGCACAAAGCTTTAAACATTCCTGGAACTGGTGTATTTCAATATATTACGTTTAGATCCGCATTAGCATTAATATTATCGTTGTTGATTTCTACCATTTTTGGTAAGAGAATTATTAATTTCTTAAGAAAGCAACAAGTTGGAGAAACCGTAAGAGAACTTGGACTTGAAGGACAAGCACAAAAAGCAGGAACGCCAACAATGGGTGGATTAATTATAATTTTTGCCACATTAATTCCTGTTTTATTATTAACAAAATTAAATAATATCTATATAATTCTATTAATTGTTACTACAATTTGGATGGGAATAATCGGATTTATTGACGATTATATTAAAATTTTCAAAAAAGATAAAGAAGGTTTAAAAGGCATTTTTAAGGTTTTTGGACAGGTAGGTTTAGGAATTATAGTAGGTTCTGTTTTGTATTTACACCCAGATGTTACGGTCAGAAAAGATTCAAATTTGAAAGATCCAATAGTCCAAACAGAAAAGGTAATTCAAAATGCCCCAATTGAAGAAAAATCGACAGCTACAACAATTCCGTTTTTTAAAAATAACGAATTCGATTATGCCGAATTACTTGCTTGGACTGGTGATGGATATGAAAAATGGGCATGGTTAATTTTCATTCCAATTGTAATATTTATAATCACAGCAGTTTCAAATGGGGCCAATTTAACCGATGGAATTGACGGTTTAGCCGCAGGAACATCTGCGATTTCAGTACTCGCATTAGCAATATTCACTTTCGTTTCAGGTAACATCGTTTTTTCAAATTATTTGAACATAATGTACATCCCAGATTCTGGAGAAATGACCGTTTTTATAGCTGCTTTTATTGGAGCTTTAGTTGGATTTTTATGGTATAATTCCTATCCAGCATCAGTATTCATGGGCGATACAGGAAGTTTAACAATTGGAGGTATTATAGCTGTTTTGGCAATCTCAGTTCGTAAAGAAATGCTAATTCCTTTAATATGTGGAATTTTCTTAGCTGAGAATTTTTCAGTGGTACTTCAAGTGGGGTATTTTAAATACACTAAAAAACGATTTGGCGAAGGCCGACGAATATTTTTAATGTCGCCATTACACCATCATTATCAGAAAAAAGGATACCACGAAAGTAAAATCGTAACCCGATTTTGGATTGTAGGTATATTATTAGCAATAGTTTCAATAGTAACATTGAAATTAAGATAATATGAGATTAGTCATACTTGGTGGTGGCGAAAGCGGGGTTGGAACCGCAATCTTAGGAAAGAAACAAGGATATGATGTTTTTGTTTCTGATTTTGGAAAAATAAAACAAAATTATAAGGACGTTCTTAATCAATACGGAATAATTTGGGAAGAAGAAAAGCATACTGAAGAAGCAATTCTCAATGCCGATGTGGTGATGAAAAGCCCCGGAATTCCGGAAAAAGCCCCGATTGTAAAATTGCTTGTTGCAAAAAATATTCCAGTACTATCTGAAATTGAATTTGCTGCGCCTTTTACAAAAGCCAAAACGATTGGAATTACAGGTAGTAATGGGAAAACCACAACTACAATGTTAACCTATCATTTACTAAAATCGGCAGGTTTAAATGTGGGCTTGGGTGGAAATATTGGAAAAAGCTTTGCATGGCAAGTTGCTGAAGAAAATTACGATGTCTTCGTTTTGGAATTAAGTAGTTTCCAATTAGATGGTATAATAAATTACAAGCCTGAGATTGCAATTATAACCAATATTAGCCCGGATCATTTAGATCGCTATGAATATAAATATGAAAATTACATCGCTTCAAAATTTAGGATTACAATGAATCAAACAGAAAATGATTTTTTGATTTATGATGCCGATGACGAAGCAATTACAGAATGGTTCAAAAAAAATAAAACAAAAGCACAATTAATTCCTTTTTCAATTTCAAAAATAGTTGAAAAAGGAGCCTTTTTAAAAGATAATACTATGGAAATCAACATCAACGAAGAAGAATTTGTAATGGAAACGCAATACATTGCATTAGAAGGAAAACACAACATGAAAAACGCAATGGCAGCTACTTCTGTAGCGAAATTGATGCAAATTCGCAAACAAACGATTCGTGAAAGTTTGTCTAATTTTCAAGGGGTTGAACATCGTTTGGAAAAAGTACTAAAAATCCAAAATGTACAATACATAAACGATTCTAAAGCGACAAATGTAAACGCAACTTTCTTCGCTTTAGACAGTATGAATTCACCTACGATTTGGATTGTTGGTGGGGTTGACAAAGGAAATGATTATTCCGAATTGATGTCTTTGGTGCATGAAAAAGTGAAATCTATAATATGTCTCGGGGTTGATAACAAGAAAATTATCGATTCTTTTGGGAATATTGTTGATATGATGATTGAAGTTTCCAGCATGAAAGATGCCGTTACTATGGCACAAAGATTAGCTGAAAAAGGGGATACAGTGCTTTTATCTCCTGCTTGTGCAAGTTTCGATTTATTTGAAAACTATGAAGACAGAGGAAATCAATTTAAAAATGCAGTACAACATTTGTAAAAAGGTTCTAGGTTTTAGGTGCTAGGTCTTTGACCCAAAACCCAATACCCAAAACCCAATTCCTGAATAAATATGAAAGAACTAATAAACAATTTAAAAGGAGATAAAGTAATATGGACATTCGTGGCCCTATTGGCTTTGTTTTCGTTTATGCCTGTTTTTAGTGCGAGTAGTAATTTGGCATTTATGAATGGAGGTGACGGAAATACAATAAGTTATTTGTTGACGCATTTGGCTCATATTTTTATGGGATTTTTAATTATTTATGGAGTTCACAAAATTCCATACCACTATTTTAGACCCATTTCAAAAATTGCATTACCCATTGTTTGGTTATTATTGGCTTATACTTTGATTAAAGGAACTGTTATTGCTGGCGCAAACGCTAGCCGCTGGATTAAAGTGCCATTCATTGGAATTACTTTTCAAACATCGACTTTTGCATTTGTTGTATTAATGATTTTTGTTGCGAGATTTCTTTCTAAAAAATCAGAGGAACCGGTTACCTTTAAGTCGTCCTTATTAGACCTTTGGCTTCCGGTATTTATAACGTTAGGATTTATTTTACCCGCTAATTTTTCGACCACAGCGCTCATTTTTGCTATGGTCATCATGCTGACATTTGTAGGTAATTATCCTATTAAATATATTGGTATCATCATCGGATCGGGAGTTGTATTTCTATTGTTTTTCGTGATATTATCTAAAGCATTTCCTGATTCCAAATTCTTTAATAGGGTAGGAACCTGGTCAAGTAGAATTGAAAATTATACTTCTAACAAACCTGGCGAAGACGATTACCAAATTAAAAATGCAAAAATCGCAATAGCTTCTGGAGGGATTTATGGATTGGGACCAGGAAAAAGTGTACAGAAAAACGTACTTCCTCAATCGTCTTCCGACTTTATTTATGCAATTATTGTTGAAGAATATGGTTTAATTGGCGGACTTTTAGTGCTTAGTTTGTACTTGCTGCTCTTCTTTAGATTTATAGTCGCAGCCCACAAAGCCAATACGCTATTTGGAAAATTAGTAGTTGTTGGGCTCGGTTTTCCAATGATATTTCAGGCGCTTATCAATATGGGCGTTGCTGTTGAATTGTTGCCAGTTACAGGACAAACATTACCATTAATTAGTAGCGGAGGAAGTTCAATTTGGATGACTTGTGTTTCTCTTGGAATTATTATTGGGGTAACCAAAAAAGAAGAAGAAATTGCTCAAGAACTAAGTGAAGCTGAAAAAAGAGAGCAGATTTTACAAAAATTAATTGACGAGCAAATAGAAAAAGAAAATGCGCTTGAGCAGCAAGAAATAGTAGAAACCGATAATTATTCTATAGAAGATGCTTCTGCAAATCCTATGGAACCCGTTTTGAAAAAGAAATAACACCCACTATCACCCGAAGGGGAATTAGAATAGATAATGAAAGTAGTAAATACAAATAGCAGCAATTCAGTTTTATCTCCTTCCCTTTGGGAAGGCAGGGATGGGATTAAATTCATAATTAGTGGTGGCGGAACTGGGGGTCATATTTACCCAGCAATTGCTATTGCAAATGAATTAAGATCGCGTTTTCCAAAAGCAGAATTTTTATTTGTTGGCGCTCAAGATAAAATGGAAATGCAAAAAGTACCTCAAGCAGGTTATGCCATTAAAGGGCTTTGGATTGCTGGTTTGCAAAGAAAATTTACCTTGCAAAATTTACTTTTTCCTGTAAAATTATTGAGTAGCTTATTGAAATCAAGGGCGATAATTAAGAGTTTTAAACCTGATGTGGTTATAGGAACCGGAGGATTTGCTTCGGGACCATTATTGCAAATGGCCAATTCTTTAAATATTCCAACGTTAATTCAAGAGCAAAATTCCTATCCAGGAATTACTAATAAATTATTGAGTAAAAAGGCCAATAAGATTTGTGTTGCCTATGAAAATTTAGAACGTTTTTTCCCAAAAGAAAAGATGATTCTAACTGGAAATCCCGTTCGTCAAGATTTAATAGCTATTGATAGTAAAAGAAAGGAAGCAATTAAATTTTTCAATTTGGATCCTTCCAAAAAAACACTTTTAGTTTTAGGAGGAAGTTTGGGTGCTCGAAGAGTAAACCAATTAATAGAAAAAGAAAAAGATTCGATTCTAAATCTAAATGTTCAAGTGATCTGGCAATGTGGAAAATTCTATTTGGATGAATATAAAAAATATGATTCCAATAACGTTCAAGTTTTAGCTTTTATAGATCGCATGGATTTGGTTTATGCTGCTGCCGATTTTGTGATTTCAAGAGCGGGTGCGTCATCGGTTTCTGAATTGAGTATTGTGGGGAAACCGATACTATTCATTCCGTCACCCAATGTAGCTGAAGACCATCAAACAAAAAACGCCAAATCGATAGTGGATAAAAATGGGGCGTTGATGATTAAAGAAAGTGAATTAGATGAAAATTTCAATACTATTTTTAGCGATTTAGTTACAAATGAAAATTTGCAAAAGCAACTTTCTGAAAATATAAAAAAGTTAGCTAAAGTAAATGCAACCAAAGATATTGTTGATGAAATTGT
>CAIJFC010000289.1 GCA_903819815.1 uncultured Bacteroidota bacterium | reverse complement strand
CTTTTCCGGTTATAGTCATTGCTGTTTTCATGGTTTTGGCTCCTGCGTCATAATCAAGTTTCCATTTAGAACCTTCAATGGCGTCATACCAAACTACAGTTATCGACATTATTTTAGGTTTATTATCTTTAGAAAAACCTTCATGAAGATTAAAGTACATTGCATCTTTTCCCGTTGCGTGTTCGAATCCTCTGGCAAACCTTGAATAAATAGAAGAGGTATCCGTAATAGGTCCGCCCACTCGCCATAATGGAATTGAGGTAGCATCTGGTTCAATTTGATAGAGTAATCTGGAGTAATTTTCGGGCCAAATTTCCCAACCCGAATCATTGAATCCAGTTTGGTCGCCTCGTTGCTTTACTTGCCCCATTTTGAGTGCATTTTTATCGTCGTTAGCCGCTCCATACTTCGCATATACTGCTGTTATTTTCTCCATACGTTCTACATTACCATGTGAGGCTTTACCAAACGTTTCCTCAGGATAAGCCTTTGTATCGGCTGCATTCAAACCTTTGTGTAAAGCACAGAATGCATCGGTAGCAGTTTCGGGGTGAATTTGCCCTGCATACTTGTTGAAAAAATAGAATGAATAATCAAATCCTTGTTCCTTGCTTGCTTTTAAAGCGCCGCTTGTTACATCCCAAACACTTTGACCTGCATTCAAGGCATTGATAGCTCCCCAGTAAAAGTTGAGTTGAACATTTAGTTGATACCAAGGACGCGTCCAGGTTTGGTCCATTTCGGAACGACGAAACAATGTAACCCCTTTTGGGTCAACCAGGTAAGGTAAAAACGTATTTACTGCATCAATTTCACCACTTAAATGATGTCCTCTTGAAAGGGCTCCATTTTTGATTCCAAAACCATCTTTAAGGTTCTTAATGGCCCAATCCCATTCTTGAACAAAATTTTTACCACCTTCATTACTTTGGGGTTCCACATTATTTAGGAGCATACTTATATTTAACCCTGATTGTTTACCAAACAATTGATCATGTAAGGCAAAGGTTTCAAGACGAAATTCTCTCCATTTTTCACTTTTCACTGGTAAAGAATAATTTTCATCTACAGGTTCCCCTTTATAGGCACACTCATCTCCTGTGCATCCTGTTTTAACTTGAATAAACGAAATAGCTTTAATTTTCTCTTTAGAAAAACTACTAATATGTTTAGCCACTTCTTTTAGAAAACGGTGGTAATAATTTTTATAATCTGGAGATAGATAATAGGGATATTGTTTAAATGCTCCTGGTTTTTTAGTAGCGTTTGTAATTACTTTTGGCACCCCTTTTTCATAAACCCATTCTGGTGTTTTAGGTCCTGCAGCAAAAGATATATAGAGTGATATTTTTTCTTTATAGGCTCTTTCAACAGCATTGTCTAATAAAGACCAATCGAATATCCCTGGTGTTTTCTCCACTTCATCCCAAGGAAAATCACAGGAGGTTCCTTTTAAAAATGGATATTCTTTTGTACTCATTGCTTCTCCACGATCCCAAACACCAAAAGAGCTAGGTTGCGGACCAACCTGACTTACAGCTATGTTGGAGAAAGCAATGAGGGCAATAAGGATAATTTTACGTTTACTATTAAAGCTTTCTAAACGGTATTTATTCATAATTAAAATTATATTTTTTACGATTTAAGACTATTAAATTTAATAAAGGTTTAAAATATAAAAGCATCATTATATATTTAATTGATATTCATTACTGGTCTTTGAATTCTTTTGGGTTTTCCCAGACCATTTTGATTTTGTAAAATCTTTCCCCCAAGCCAACCTCTGCATTTCCATTTTATTAGCAATATAATGAATGTTGCGAAATCATATCATTTGTTTCCGTTAGATCCTTATTTTATATATTAATTATAACTAGCGTTTCTAAATAATTTCTTGTTAGAATTATTAGTGAAAGTAAGTAATTATTATATCTATTATTATGGAAATTTATTTTTTCACAAACTCAATTATTTTAACTGTAT
>CAIJFC010000288.1 GCA_903819815.1 uncultured Bacteroidota bacterium | reverse complement strand
TTCTTCTATAATATTACCAACTAGTTTGCCTTCAAGCGTCATAAAATCGTCATATCTATTTGAATAGGTAACTCTATAGCCTTCTAGCGATGCTAAAATATAAATTCCATCGGACATAATACTCCTAATTAACTGTACCAGTATATCACATGTTTGGTATCTAGTCAAGCTGAGTGTTGTTTTTTAACAACACTCATGGGTGCGTGTCTGGACGTATAAATAGGCAAGTATGTTTAGCACCTTTTTAGCATTATACTTGTATGTCCAAAAACTACAGCAACCGAGTTAGAAGCTGAAACTGGTGGAACTTGCCTTCCTGTTCAATGCGATGTTCGTCATTATGACCAAGTGGAAGCAATGTTGCAAGAAGTTTTAAAAGCCTACGGAAAAGTAGATGTATTATTGAATAATGCTGCGGGAAATTTTATATCACCAACGGAACGCCTTTCGGCAAATGCGTTTGATACAGTTATAGATATTGTATTAAAAGGGTCAAAAAACTGTACTTTGGCCTTTGGAAAACATTGGATAGCTGCAAAACAAGAATCTTCAACGGTTTTAAATATTGTAACAACTTATGCCTTTACTGGTTCTGCTTATGTGGTTCCAAGTGCGACTGCAAAAGCAGGAGTTTTGGCAATGACAAGAAGTTTAGCAGTTGAATGGGCAAAATACGGAATTCGAACCAACGCAATTGCTCCTGGACCCTTTCCAACAAAAGGAGCTTGGGACCGATTGTTACCTGGTGACTTAAAAGAAAAATTCGATTTATCGAAAAAAGTGCCTTTGAAAAGAGTTGGAGATCACCAAGAATTGGCCAATTTAGCAGCCTATTTAGTTTCTGATTTTTCAGCTTATATCAATGGGGAAGTTATTGTTATTGATGGTGGCGAATGGTTAAAAGGAGCTGGACAATTTAATTTATTAGAAGCAGTTCCAGAAGAAATGTGGGATATGCTTGAAATGATGATTAAATCAAAGAAGAATTCTTAGTTCTATTTCAGATTAAATATTCAAAGAGAACGTAATTGTTCTCTTTTTTTTAGCCCTGATGGAAGGGAAAATCCCGAGCTTTTTAGCAAGGATTTGGAATGATAGCAGGAAAAAGCTCCAAATAAAAAATAACGATTTAATTATGGAGAATTATTTATTTAGTAAATTTACAAAAATGTATTTCATTGGAATCAAAAAACAAGATATCGGCACTACACGAAAAAGCTGGAATTTCGCCCCCCGAAATTGTCAGCGAAAAAGTGGCGGAACAAATTCACGATTCTAGAAAGAAACAACCTACTTCCATAGAATTAATTGAAGGTATTTTAAATGGAAATAGTACCGCCTTAAGTCGTGCAATTACCTTAGTAGAAAGTACCAATGTTTCGCATTTAGAAAGAGCAAATGAAGTGGTAAATGCTTGTTTGCCTCACGCAAATAAATCGATTCGAATAGGAATTACTGGTGTTCCAGGCGTTGGGAAAAGTACCTTTATTGAAGCATTCGGGAAATATTTAACTGGTTTAGGGAAGAAAGTGGCCGTTCTTGCCGTTGATCCAAGTAGTACGATTTCTCATGGAAGTATTTTGGGCGACAAAACCCGAATGGAAGAATTGGTAAAAGACAAAAATGCCTATATCCGACCATCCGCTTCGGGGGAAACATTGGGCGGTGTTGCACGGAAAACAAGAGAAACCATTACCCTTTGTGAGGCTTGTGGATTTGATACAATCATTATTGAAACAGTGGGTGTTGGTCAGAGTGAAACCGCTGTTCACAGTATGGTTGACTTCTTTTTATTATTAAAAATTGCTGGTGCTGGCGACGAATTGCAAGGAATAAAACGCGGCATTATGGAAATGGCAGATGCAATTGTGATTAATAAAGCGGATGGTGATAATGTGAGAAAATCGAAATTAGCGAAAGTTGAATTTGGCAGAGCTTTACATTTATTTCCTACAAAAAAATCGGAATGGATTCCTACTAGTTCAACGTGTAGTTCTATTACCCGCGAGGGGATTCCAGAAGTTTGGGAAACAATAAAAAAGTATGTTAATCAAACTCAATCGAATAATTTTTTCTTCGATAAACGTAAAGATCAAAACCAATATTGGATGTTGGAAACGATAAACGAACAATTGAAAACGAATTTTTTCAACCATCCAGAAATCGATAAATTATTGGAAGAAAATAAAAAAGCGGTGCAAAATGATGAAATATCACCATTTGCAGCCGCTCAGCTATTATTGGAAAAGTATTTTAAATAATACTAATCCTATTTCAATTATTGAATTGTTTTGACTTGACTGTCTTTAATATTAAATGCTTTAACTACCGCATTATAATCATTAAAATCTACTGCTTTTTTGTTTTTATTCGACAAATATCCTGGGATAATAACCACTCTGAAAACTTGGTTTTGTGACCAAGTAGCGCCTAAAGTTGCCAAATCAAAATCGGATTCAAGAAATAAATTGATGTCATTTCTGGTGAAATCAAAATTATAATCCAATTCGCCTTGAATTAAATAAACGGCTTGAGGCAATTGTCTCCAAACTCTTTGACCATTAATAACATCAAAAGAACGGTAAACCAAAACCATATCCGAATTGTAAATTGGCGGATTTAAAGTAATTAGCTTAGAATAGTTGTTTGCTGCAGTAAATGAAGTTGTTACTTGAAAAACTTCTGCAAGCAAATCTGCATGGATTTCTTCTTTTGGAGAACAACTATGAAATAAAAAACTGGCAGTTATTGCTAAAAGTAAAATTATTTTTTTCATAATATATTAATTTTTTATCAAAAGTATTTCAAAAATCAGTCCAAAAAAAATATTTATGATTTTTTTAATGAAAATAATATAGAGTACTTTTGTAACTATGAAATTATACATGATAATGGTGGGATGTCGCCCAGAAGGTAGATTCACCGAACAACACGATATTTTTTTTGGAATTGGGAATTCATTTGCAGAAATGGTTCCTAAAATAAAATTATTTTGGCCTGAAGCCAAAGGTAGAATCCACATTGACGCATGGCGAGAGATCACAGCTGTTGATAAACACAAAATTGAAATTATTTCTAAAGATAATGCTGTTGCAAATAGTACTCAGCTTTACTTTATCAATTTGGGTGGTTATAAGGAAAATGAATTTGAAGAGTACCATTATAAAATTGTAACAACGGGAGCTAATTTGGCGGAAGCCACAAAAAAAGCAAAAGCTACCAGTTTTTACAAACACTATGGATTTAAAGGGGCAACCTCGCATATCGATGATAAATATGGAATTGATGTTGATGATATTTATAACATTGAGGAAATTCTTGCACCCGAATTAAAAGAAAAATTCGCATTAAAAATCACAGAAATTGAAAATGCAATTGAAGACGAGTTGCATATTGGGTATTTGAAACTGGAGAAAATAGGGTGAAAATTAACTTTTAACGAATAATTATCTGGTTACTTTCTTCAATATTCTTAGCTGATTTAGTCAATAAATTGATGAAGTCAATCTTTATTTTTTGTCTTGGATTATCAACAGGAGTTACTATAACTCTAAGAATATTCTTTTCGTCAATTAAATAACTATCGTAATTATCGTCTACAATAGTACCGTCAATTTGAAAAACAGGAACATTTTCACTTGAACTAACATATTTTGATTTGAATTCATTAAGACTCATATAATTATATTTACTTGGAGTTTTACCTTGAATCATTATTTTGCCAAAGTACTTTACTGAATCAATTATGGTGTCTTTTTTTACAACATTTACTGAAGTTATACTTTCAGGATTTATGGTTGATAATAAAGAATAGCTTACTAATTTTCCATTAAAAAAAAGAGCTGGCGGATTTGGATTGTTAGAAATTTTATTATTATTGTAAACTACTTTTATAACAGTATCGTTAACAGATGCAGATTTAGAAATGTTCAAACTTTTAACTTTACCTGTAAGTTGGCCGAAAGTGGTTAATGATAAAAATGCGAAGGTTATTAATAATTTTATTTTCATTTTTTAGATATTGAATTTTGAATCTTTAAAGATAATGCATTTTAGAAGTGATCCCATTTATATGCTCATAATTATTTCACGAAGATTCACAAAGAAAGACTCAAAAAAAAACACACAAAACTCAATAATAAATTTATGAAGCTTTGAGTGGCTTTGTGAAACTTTGCGAAACGAAATTTAAACAAGTAAATTTCTTAGAAAGCAATCCCGCAAAAAAGCGGGATAAGCGATTCACACACTTTTTGCGATGCAAAAAGTGGTTCTCTGCTTACATATTCCTCCTATACTGACCACCAACTTGAAATAAAGCACTTGTAATTTGACCTAAAGAACAAATTTTGGTGGCTTCCATTAAATGTTCAAATAAATTTTCATTTTTTATGGCTGCTTCTTGTAAATCATTTAAAAATTGATTTACCCTGTCTTGATTTGATTCATGTAAATTGTTCAACATGTCAATTTGATATTGCTTTTCTTCTTCGGTTGCACGAATAACTTCAGCCGGAATAATTGTGGGTGATCCTTTAGAGCTTAAGAAGGTGTTTACCCCTATAATAGGAAATTCTCCCGTATGTTTCAACGTTTCGTAATACAAACTTTCCTCTTGAATTTTTGAGCGTTGGTACATCGTTTCCATGGCACCAAGAACTCCACCACGCTCGGTGATTCTATCAAATTCTTCTAAAACTGCCGCTTCCACTAAATCGGTTAATTCTTCAATAATAAAAGAACCTTGGATAGGATTCTCGTTTTTGGTCAACCCCAATTCTTTATTGATAATCAATTGAATTGCCATTGCACGACGCACCGATTCTTCTGTTGGTGTTGTAATTGCTTCATCGTAAGCGTTCGTGTGCAATGAGTTACAGTTGTCATAAATAGCATATAAAGCTTGTAATGTAGTTCGAATATCGTTAAAATCAATTTCTTGAGCGTGTAAAGAACGACCTGAAGTTTGAATATGGTATTTCAACATTTGCGCTCTTTCATTGGCTCCATATTTGTATTTCATCGCTTTCGCCCAAATTTTACGCGCTACACGACCGATAACAGCATATTCAGGATCAATTCCGTTTGAAAAGAAAAAAGATAGATTAGGTCCAAAATCGTTGATGTCCATTCCACGACTTAAATAATATTCCACATAAGTGAAACCATTAGAAAGTGTAAATGCCAATTGAGAAATTGGGTTTGCCCCTGCTTCAGCAATATGATATCCCGAAATAGAAACCGAATAAAAGTTTCTTACATTGTTTTTTATAAAATATTCCTGCACATCGCCCATCAAACGAAGCGCAAATTCTGTAGAAAAAATACAGGTATTTTGTGCTTGGTCTTCTTTTAAAATATCAGCTTGAACGGTTCCACGAACTTGCGAAAGTGTTTTTGCTTTAATTTCATTATAAACTGTTGCAGGTAAAACCAAATCACCGGTCACTCCCAAAAGCAGTAATCCTAAACCATTATTTCCTTCCGGTAATTCGCCTTGGTAATGAGGTCTTGTGGTACCTTTCTGTTTGTAAATAGCAGCTATTTTATTTTCAACTTCTTTTTCTAATCTGTTTTCTTTGATGTAAATTTCACATTGTTGGTCGATGGCAGCATTCATAAAGAATCCTAATAACATTGGTGCTGGACCATTTATGGTCATACTCACCGATGTTAAAGCGTGTACTAAATCGAAACCGGAATACAATTTTTTAGCATCGTCTAGGCAACAAATAGAAACACCCGCATTTCCTATTTTACCATAAATATCAGGTCGAATATGTGGGTCATTTCCATATAAAGTCACGCTGTCAAAAGCCGTAGAAAGTCGTTTTGCAGGCAATCCCGCACTTACATAATGAAACCTTTTATTGGTTCGTTCTGGGCCACCCTCACCAGCAAACATTCTGGAAGGATCTTCGCCTTCTCTTTTAAAAGGATATAAACCGGCAGTAAATGGAAATTCACCAGGTACATTTTCTTGTAAATTCCAACTCAATAAATCGCCCCATGCTTCATATTTTGGCAAAGCAATTTTAGGAATTTGAGTATGCGATAAACTCTCAGTATGTGTGGCAATATTAATTTCTTTATCCCGAACTTTGAATGTGTAAATTGGAATTTTATATTTTGCAATTTTATGATTCCAATTCAATAGAATTTCCCAATTATAAGGATCTAAGTCCATTTTTATTTTCTCAAATTGGTTTAACAATAGAGAAATAAAAACTTTATCTTCTGATTTTTCATTGGCAGCATTTAAAATTTCGATTCCTGATTTATTTAGAATCGGTTCAACTCCAGAAACACTTTCTATCGTTTTAAATATACCGTATAATTTTTGAGCTACTTTTTGTTGTCCAATTGCAGTCGCATCATATTTTCGATTGTTTTCAGCAATTTCAGATAAATAACGGGTTCTATGCGGAGGGATTACGAATATTTTCTCACTCATTTCGCGAGTGATTTTGAAAGTAGATTTTAAATCGCTGTCTGTTTTCTCTACAATTTTATCCATAATTGCTTTGTAAAGCGTATTCATTCCTGGATCATTAAATTGAGAAGCAATGGTTCCGAATACAGGCATTTCATCTGGGTTTACTTCCCATAGATTATGATTTCGTTGGTATTGTTTTTTAACGTCTCGAATTGCATCAAGGGCGCCCCGTTTATCAAATTTATTTAATGCTACCAAATCAGCAAAATCAAGCATATCGATTTTTTCTAATTGTGTGGCAGCTCCAAATTCTGGTGTCATTACATATAAAGAAACGTCGGAATGGTCCATTATTTCAGTATCTGATTGTCCAATTCCAGAAGTTTCCAAGATGATGATGTCGTAATTTGCTGCTTTTACTACTTGAATGGCATCGGCAACATATTTAGATAGAGCTAAATTGGATTGGCGAGTTGCTAATGAACGCATATAAACGCGAGGATTATTGATGGCATTCATTCTAATTCTATCTCCTAATAAAGCGCCCCCAGTTTTTCTTTTTGAAGGATCTACCGAAATTAATCCGATGGTTTTTTCTGGAAAATCGATTAAAAAACGACGTACTAGTTCGTCTACCAATGATGATTTTCCTGAACCACCCGTTCCTGTAATTCCGAGAACTGGCGTCTTTGAATTTTTATTCTTTAGTTGGATTTTCTCTAAAAATGGCTTCGCAACTTCGGGAAAATTTTCTGCTGAGGAAATTAATCTTGCAATGGCTTTTGGATTTTTACCTACTAAATGATCTTCCTCGTCTTTGATAGTATCTCCAATTGCATAATCCGATTTTTGAACCAAATCATTTATCATGCCTTGTAATCCCATTGCACGTCCATCGTCTGGGGAATAGATTCTTGTGATTCCGTAGGCTTGTAATTCGGCAATTTCAGTAGGTAAAATTACACCACCACCACCACCAAAAATCTTTATGTGTTCCGCTCCTTTTTGCTTAAGCAAATCCAACATGTATTTGAAATATTCATTGTGACCCCCTTGATAGGAAGTTATGGCAATAGCATTGGCATCTTCTTGAATAGCAGTGTTTACGACTTCTTCTACGCTTCTATCGTGACCCAAATGAATCACTTCAACACCAGTAGATTGAATAATTCTGCGCATGATGTTTATTGCGGCATCGTGACCGTCAAAAAGTGAAGCAGCGGTTACAATTCGAACTTTATGAACGGGAATATAGGGTTTTTGATCTACCATTTATGAATGTGATAATTTTGAAGGTGCAATTTACGAGTTTTTTAAAAATAATTTAGAAATAATAGAAAAAAACATGCTTAATGATAATAGCGATTTTGAATAGTAATTAAAATTTTAAAAATTATCGTGAACCCTAGCCCTGATAGCAGCGGTATCCCACGCCCTTGCGTGGATATAGCGGAAAGCAGGAATTAGCTCCAAATAAAATTGGTATAGAGTTTGCATGGAATTTGTAAAAATAAATTACATGAAAAAAGTTCTGATTTCCTTATTATTCGTGCCATTTGTTAGTTTCGCCCAATTTGGTGATTTAAAAAAATTGGCCGAAAGTAAAATTCAAAAAGTGACCAATGCTCCTAAAATCAATACTTTAACAGATATTAGCGCGGGTTTGAAGGAGGCATTGAACAATGGAATTACAAACCAAGTATCGAAATTGACTGCTGAAGATGGGTTTTACAAAAATGATTTAGTCAAAATTTTATTGCCTGAAGAATTACAGAAAGTAGATAAAACTTTACGAAGTTTGGGAATGTCAAATTTAGCCGATCAAGGATTAGTAGTTTTAAATCGAGCTGCTGAAAATGCGGTTAAGGAAGCAACCCCAATATTTTTGGATGCTGTGAAAAATATGAATTTCACGGATGCTAAAACTATTTTAATGGGAAATGAAAAAGCGGCAACCACCTATTTAGAAACGGCAACTTCAACCGCTTTGTATGACAAATTTAGTCCTGTTATTGCCACTTCATTAAACAAAGTTAATGCAGATAAAATTTGGAGTCAAATTATTTCGAAATACAATTCGATTCCAATGGTAAAAAAAGTAAATCCAGATTTAAAGGATTATGTTACCAAAGAGACTATGAAAGGGGTATTTACGATGGTGGCAATTGAAGAAAAAGAGATTCGAGTTAATTTAAAATCGAGAACTTCAAGTTTGTTACAAAGTGTTTTTGCGATGCAGGATAAAAAATAAATAACAAATTGATAACCCTATTT
>CAIJFC010000287.1 GCA_903819815.1 uncultured Bacteroidota bacterium | reverse complement strand
TTGTTACTTGCCCTCTTTGGTTTCTGAATTCTACATAAACATATTCCTTGTCTGAATATTTACAAATAGTCCAAACAGTATCGTACTGCACTAGATATCCTTTTCTTTTTACATAACTCGTTCTCCCTCCTTCGTTGACAATATTATAAAAATAGGCTTTTTCAGCTTTAACTTCAAACTGGCATTCAGGTAAAGGGGTTCTGTTAGGCCTTCTTTGTGCATTCATTGAGATGCAGATAGTAAATAATAAACTTAATAGAATAATTGTTTTTTTCATTTTATATTTATTTTTAGTTAAATCGATAAATTAAATTGTTTTGCAAGGTGCAATTAAGTCAAAAAAAATGAAATTGTATAACTTTTTTGGAGTATTATTTGAATTAATATAAAAAAATCCAACTAACATGGTTTGTAAATTAGAAATTAATATTACGATTTTAAATAAATTAAAATTATTAAAAAACAGTTGAAATTTTAGATATCACTGTTATTTCCTTCAATTAATTCGTGTAAATAATTAATATTATTTTTTAAAGTTTAAAATAATGTATACTTTTAAAAAAAAATTAATCAATTAAATCATGAAGAGACTTATTTTAGTTTTCATTTTCTTATTTAGTATTCTTACTATTAATGGCCAAGAATATTTTCCTAATAATGAAAGTGTTCAAAACAAAAACAACAATTATTTGGCATTTACCAATGCTAAAATTTTTGTAACTCCAACACAAATTATTGAAAAAGGGACTTTAATTATCCAAAATGGAAAAGTTATTGGAGCAGGAATCAACCTTTCTATTCCTAAAAACTGTATGACAATTAATTTGGAAGGTAAATCTATTTACCCCTCTTTTATTGATATTTATACTAGTTTTGGAATTGAAAACCCGAAGAAAAGTACTAATTCTGAAGGCAATTCGTATGACACAAAACGTGTTGGCTATTATTGGAATGAAAGCATAAAATCTGAAATCAACGCTTTTGAAAGTTTTAATTACGATCAAACAAAAGCCGAAGAGTTTCTAAAAGCTGGTTTTGGAGTTGTGGGAACACATGTTCAAGATGGAATTGCCCGTGGAACAGGAACTTTAGTTGCCTTGAATAATTCCGACAAAAGTAATCGATTACTTTCGAATAAAATTTCTAATCATTTTGGTTTCACAAGAAGCGCAATTACCAATCAATCGTATCCTAGTTCATTAATGGGAATGATGGCATTACTTCGCCAGATGTATTTGGATATGAGTTGGTATAAAAATGGAAATTCCAAAACCAAAGACGCCTCATTAGAAGCATTATTAAACAATCAAAAATTAGTTCAAATATTTACTGCCGAAGACAAATTAAATAGTATCAGAGCTTCTAAAATAGCAAAAGAATTCAACCAAAATTATGTTTTAAAAGGCGCAGGAAATGAATTTGAAAGAATCGATGAAATTAAAAATACAAATTCAAAATTCATTATTCCAATTAACTTTCCTGAAGCTTACGATGTTTCCAATTCTTTTTTGTCTGATCAAATCGATTTAAGTGATTTGCGTTTCTGGAATCAGGCACCTACCAATTTAAAAGTACTTGCTGATAACTATGTCGTTTTTGCCCTGACAACAGATAAATTAAAAAAGACTGAAGATTTTAGAGTTAATCTACTAAAAGCAATAAAATATGGTTTTGACAAAACAAAAGCTCTAGAAGCACTGACCACGATTCCTGCTTCTATCATGGGCAAAAGCGATGAAATTGGTAGTTTAAATAAAGGCAGTTATGCCAATTTTGTTATTACTTCTGGTGCCATTTTTGATGAAAAAACAATACTGTATGAAAACTGGGTTCAAGGAAATAAATTTGTAGTCAATGATATGACTTCCCCAGACATTCGAGGAAATTATGATTTAACTATTGATTCCAATACCTATAAATGGAAAATAGAAGGGGAGGTCGCCGCTCCGAAATCTGAAATTACTTCTGTAAATAATAAAAAATTAAATTCAAAATTAACGATTGCTGCCAATTGGCTTAATGCTTCCATTAAATTAAATGATACAATTAATCCTGGTTTTTCAAGATTAAGCGGCTATATTGAAAATACTCAAAATTTATCTGGAAAAGCCATTTTAACGAATGGTAATGAAGTAAAATGGTCAGCGATAAAAACAGCTCCTTTTGCAATAGTTAAAGACACTACAAAAGCAGACAAACCAAATATAATTCTACCGGTAACCTATCCAAATATTGCTTTTGGAAATGCTCAAAAACCAACACAACAAACGTTTTTATTTAAAAATGCCACCGTTTGGACCAATGAAGTTGAAGGAATTTTAGAAGATACCGATGTGTTGGTTAAAAATGGCAAAATTGCTGCAATAGGGAAAAATATTCTAGATACAAATGCAATTATAGTTGATGCCAAAGGAAAACACTTAACAAGTGGAATTATAGATGAACATTCTCATATTGCCATTTCAAAAGGAGTAAATGAAGGCGGTCATAATTCGAGTGCAGAAGTTACTATACAAGATGTGGTAAATTCGGAAGACATTAATATTTATAGAGATTTAGCAGGTGGAGTAACCACGTCGCAATTGTTACACGGATCTGCAAATCCTATCGGCGGTTGTTCGGCCATAGTAAAATGGAAATGGGGATTATCTGCCGACGAAATGCTATATAAAAATCAGCCTAAATTTATAAAATTCGCATTGGGTGAAAATGTAAAACAATCCAATATGAGTAGAAGTTCAACTCGTTTCCCTCAGTCAAGAATGGGAGTTGAGCAAGTATTTACGGATTATTTCCAACGTGCTAAAGAGTATGATCTGACTTGGAAAGCGTACAATTCAAATTCTAAAAAAGACAAGACGAAGGCTCCAAGAGTAGATTTAGAATTACAAAATATTGCAGAAATCATTAATAAAGAACGTTTTATTACATGTCACTCTTACGTGCAGTCTGAAATTTTGATGATGATGAATGTTGCCGAAAAATTTAATTTTAGAATCAATACTTTCACTCACATATTGGAAGGATATAAAGTGGCCGACAGAATGAAAGAGCACGGAGTAGGAGCATCCACTTTTTCCGATTGGTGGGCCTATAAATTTGAAGTAAATGATGCAATTCCATATAATGGGGCACTAATGCACAACCAAGGTTTAGTTGTTGCCTTCAATTCTGATGATGCAGAAATGTCTCGAAGACTAAATCAAGAAGCCGCCAAAGCAGTGAAATATGGTAATGTTCCTGAAGTAGAAGCCTGGAAATTTGTTACCCTAAATCCAGCTAAATTATTGCATATAGACGATAAGGTAGGTAGTATAAAAGTAGGCAAAGATGCCGATGTAGTTCTTTGGAATAACAATCCACTTTCCATTTATGCGAAAGCTGAAAAAACATTAATTGAAGGGGTTGTTTATTATGATCTTCAAAAAGACGAAGAACAACGAACAGCGATTGCCAATGAAAGAAATAGTTTAATTGGGCAATTAATGCTTGAAAAAAATAAAGGTTCCAATACTCAAGAGCCTAAGAAAAAAGAGAGAAGAGAAGACCATTGTGATACTTTAGAAGAATAAAAATGAATAAGATATATATAATTTTAGTAGTGTTTTTTGGTTTGATTGCAAACACAAATGGACAACAAATACCGTCAAATAAGCAAACGAAGTCAATATTGATTCTTAATGGTTTTGCGCATTTAGGTAACGGAAAAGTAATTGAAAACAGCGCGATTGGTTTCAAAGACGGTAAAATTATTTTAGTGGAAGATGCCAAAACACTAAAACTTTCAAATGGCGCATTTGATAGTACAATTGATGCCACTGGAAAGCACATTTATCCCGGGTTTATTGCGCCCAATTCAACGCTAGGATTAGTGGAAGTAGACGCCATTAAATCATCAGATGATGAAAGAGAAATTGGCGATATGAATCCGCACATTAGAAGCATTATTGCTTTTACCGCCGATTCAAAAGTGATTGAAACCGCTCGTCCCAATGGAATTCTAATGGCTCAAATTACCCCACGTGGTGGAACTATTTCTGGAACATCATCGATTGTGCAATTGGATGCATGGAATTGGAAAGATGCGGTGCTAAAAGAAAACGATGGGATTCACTTGAATTTCCCACCTACAATGAAAAGAACAGGTTGGTGGGCTGAGCCAGGAGGAATGGAAGCCAACAAAGACTATACAAAAAAAATAGAGGAAATTAATTTGTTTTTTGATAATTCAAGAACTTATGCTGCTAGTTCTTCTGAACATAATTTGATCTTTCAAGCCATGAGAGGAATTTTTGATGGAAATCAAACTTTATTCATTCATGCTCAGGAAGAAAAACAAATCATCGATGCAGTTCAATTGGTAAAAAAATTCGGAATTAAGAAAATGGTAATTGTGGGCGGTTATGATGCTCATAAAACGGCTGATTTATTAAAGGAAAATGGCATTGGAGTGCTTTTGAGAAATGTACATGATATGCCAAATAGCGGAGATGAAGATATAGATTTACCTTTTAAAATGGCACGAATTTTAGTAAATAAAGGATTACTTGTTGGATTAGAGAATAGTGGTGATAAGGAGAGAATGCAAACACGGAACTTGCCTTTTCTAGCAGGAACTTGTGCGGCTTACGGACTAGATAAAGAACAAGCATTGCAACTGATCACTTCGAATACGGCTAAAATTTTAGGAATTGATGATTTCTGTGGTACTTTGGAACAAGGCAAAGACGCTACTTTGTTTATTTCCGAAGGCGACGCTCTAGATATTAGAACAAATCAATTGACCGAGATATTCATTCAAGGGAGAAAGTTGAATTTGGAAACCCATCAAACAAAGCTTAACACTAAATACAAGGTGAAATACAATCAGAAATAAGTATTATAACTTGAGGGATTGACTTCGTACATCCCAATAAAGGGCCGCTTTAAAAAAAAAGAAAAGCCCAAAAAAAACTAATTTCAAGCAAGCTTTGATTAAAACAAAAAAACCACTATTAATAGTGGTTTTTGTATTTTTTTAATTCTTTCAGTTCTAGAAATTACTCGAAAATGATATCGTTTTTCATGATTGTGTTTTTTAAATTAATAGTATAACTCACTAATTCTTCGTAAATGTATTAAAATTAAAAGGGATAAAGTCAATTCAATCCTTTTTTTAATTTTTTATTATGTTAAAGTTTTCTCCCGAATCAAATTTCCCTATCTTTATAGTATTATTTGGATCTTTGTAAAGTTGTATTTTTACCTTTTTTCTGCCACTTTTAGAATGGGTAGAATCAATTTGTAAATGAAGCCACTCTCTGGAACCATTCCAAATTTTTTCTAAATCCTCCAATATCACCATTTGAACACAATTGTCATAAATTTCTTTATTTCTATTAATTCGGCCAGTTAAATATTTGAATTCCGGTTGCGCCAGATTTAGTTTTTTGTATTTATAATTTTTTGCAGTTCCGTGAAAATAGTCTTCCATCAAAAATAAATCAACCGATACATTTTCTATATCTGAAAAAGAATTATTATAAAATTTAATGCAATATCGATTGGTTATGTTACCTAATTTGTCTGTTACTACATTTTTGCAAATAACATTACAGGTTTTTATTTTTGGTTTAAATACCCTTAATATTCCAAAGAAAATAAGACAAGACAAAACTCCGGTTATTAATGCAATTAATAAGTCGTAAGTTACCGTTTCTTTAAAAAGAATTTCGGATTTATTTTCAAGTACTACTGATAGAAAATTCATTGTTTGGCTTTTAGATATAATAATATACCAAACTTACAATTAATAATTTATAATTGATCCAAATACGATTCATTTTTTTATCACGAGGGATTGACTTCGTCCTTCCCAACAAAGCTCCGCTTTGAAAAAAGAAATCCAAATAAAACAATTTCAAGTAAGCTTAGTTTAAGTATTTATCACGAGGGATTGACTTCGTCCTTCCCAACAAAGCTCCGCTTTGAAAAAAGAAATCCAAATAAAACAATTTCAAGAAAGCTTGATTGTTTTATTTGGATTTCTTTTTATTCGTGACCACGGTGGGATTTGAACCCACACGCCCTTGCGAGCACCAGCCCCTCAAGCTGGCAAGTCTACCGTTTCTCCACGTGGCCGTAAAATAAAAAAGTCAAGCTGTATGCTCGACTTTCTCTGTGACCCGACTGGGGCT
>CAIJFC010000286.1 GCA_903819815.1 uncultured Bacteroidota bacterium | reverse complement strand
TATCTTTATGACTCACTTTTCGCAATAATTCTGAGGAGAATGTATTTAAAGGTTTCATTCTACCGCCAGCATCTTGAATAACTAATCTTCCAAATTTTGCAGCATGTTCCTCTGAAACTTTGAATTTTAAAAGCAATGAATCTATTTGTTTTACAGATATTTTTTCCTCTTTATGTTGTGAGAAAACACTACAACTCAATAATAACAATACAATCGTAATTAATTTTGACTTTTTCAATTTTACCACTTCCAATTTTCTTTTTATATCAGCAAAACGAGAGTGCTTGGTAAATAAAATCGACATCATTCCAAAAAACAACATAAAATACCCAATATACGTTATCAAAGTTCCCCAAAAATCGTGATTTACAGATAGAATAGTTCCTTTTTCATCTGGATCAAATGAAGATTGGAAAAATCGATATCCTTGATGGTCCAAAATATGATTCATATAAATTTTAGCATCGAATTTGGATTTACCATCTTGAACAGTTACATCGCTTTCAAAAGCGGAATAACTTTTCTCTGTTCCAGGATATTTCAACGCTTTAAAATCATTAAGTTTTATATTAAAAGGCAAGGAATAGGCTTTGCTGCCAAAGAAAAAAGTATATTCTATTTTTCCAATTTTTACCACTTGTGACTCCCCTACCGATCCTTTTGTACCCAATAAAGTAACTTCTTTATTTTGACCTTCGGCTTGTAAATTTAACACCAAAGCATCCTCATGACTTTTAGCCTTGTAATCATTTTTAGCAACATAAGAAATGGAACCTTTGATTGCTGGATCTGGAAAAACAAATTGTGTTCCACCCACATTATACAAAGAACGCATCATTAATGGTTGAACTAAATCTTTTGCAACTGACCCTTTAAATTGATCCGCCATTCGCATAAATTGTCCGTCAAATGGAGTTTGAATGGTCGATGAATTTTCAGTTATAGTAATATTGGTTGCCCCTTTTACAAATTTATTTAAGGAGAATAGCATGTTGTGAATATTTTGAACTTCGCCTTCTTTCAAATAATGCTCGTGACGGGTACCGTCTCCCGATTCTACCATTTTAAAATACAATTCTCCTTTTGGATCTGGCTTGATTGTTTTGGTGGCACCCAATAAATAATCTTTGTAGGAAATCTCAAATTGCGTAGTGTCAAAATTATTTGAAATAGAAAAATTATTATTGGTAACTGGGGAAAGCAACAACGATTTTTCAAAAACGCGCCTTCTCATTTGACCTTGATAATCACCATCTACAAAAACAGTCAGAAACATTTTATCAGAATAAAACTTATTTTCTGAGGCACCTTCACGAATTGGCATTACGCCTTCATAGCTAATATAACGGGTTATAAATGCTCCTGAAAGAGTAAAAATAAAAGAAATATGAAGTAGTAAAGTAGCCCATTTTTCTTTTCGTAAAAGTTGGTATCTTTTTATGTTTCCAGCAAAATTTATTAGGAAAAATCCCATAATTGCTTCAAACCACCAGGCATTATAAATCCAAATTCTAGCAGTATCGGTATTGTATTTACTTTCGATAAAAGTACCGCATATCATTGCTATTGCAAATGACAAAAATAAAAAAGCCATTAATCGCGTAGAAAACAAAAAAGAAAGTATTTTTTTATCCATTATGAGATGGTATTATTTCAAAAGTGGTACAAAAGTAATTCAAATTTGTTAAATTCTTTGCTTTGAACTCGTATTTAAGAATTTTTTAAGTGATGTTTTTTAAATAACGAAATTAGAATTAGTTTAAAAAAAATCAATAATTTAGCAAAATGATAAAAATAGGCATAATTGGATCTGGAAATGTAGCTCAACATTTAATTGTAGCTTTTCAGAAATCTATTACCGAAGGTGCTGAAATTGAAATTACAACTGTATTTTCAAGAAAAAATAATGCACTTTCAAATCTATTGGATTCCAATATTATTTGTTCTGATTGGAACAGTTTAAAAGAAGCCGACATCTACCTAATTGCAGTTTCAGATAATGCTGTAGCTGAAGTTTCAGAGAAAATACCGTTTAAAAATAAATTAGTTGTTCATACCTCGGGTGCCGTTTCATTAGAAGTTATCAATTCAAATAATAGAAAGGGTGTTTTTTATCCCTTACAAACATTTTCAAAGAATGTAGCAGTCAATTTTAAATCAATTCCCATTTGCATAGAAAGTGAAAACGTAACTGATTTAGAACTATTAAAAAATGTGGCAAATTCAATTTCTAAATCGGTTTACGAAATTAATACTAAACAAAGAAAAGCAGTGCATGTGGCGGCAGTATTTGTGAATAATTTCACTAATAATCTTTACCAAATTGGAAACGATATTTGCATAGAAAATAAAATCCCATTTGAAATCTTATTCCCTTTAATCACGGAAACAGCAGAAAAAATAAATCGATTGTCGCCTTTAGAAGCACAAACAGGACCCGCAATAAGAAATGATGAAGAAACTATAAATTCCCATTTGGCGTTCCTAACTGATGGAAATCAAAAAAATATTTATAAAATATTAACCCAATCTATTCAAAATAATGGCAAAAAGTTATAAAGAAATAATGAATGATATTACCACATTCATTTTCGACGTAGATGGCGTACTTACTGATGGTTCCGTAAATATATCCCCAACGGGTGAAATGCTTCGTAAAATGAATATTCGAGATGGATATGCGATGAAAGCAGCAATTGAAAGTGGCTATAAGGTGTGTATTATTTCTGGCGGAAGCAATGAAGGGGTGCGCATCCGATTGAGAAATCTTGGTATTACCGATATCTATTTGGGCTCGCCTGACAAAGTAGAAACTTTTAAAGAATATTGTGAATTGTATTCCATTTCTCCTAAAAAAGTGCTTTATATGGGTGACGATATCCCCGATTTTCATGTGATGAAACTGGTTGGATTACCAACATGCCCTCAAGATTCGGCTCCTGAAATTAAGTCTATTTCCAATTATATTTCTCACGTAAATGGAGGAAAAGGCGCTGTTCGCGATGTGATTGAACAAGTCATGAAAGTTCAAGGAAAATGGCATCTTTATTATAATGGAAAACACGATTAAACCTATTAAAATTCAATGATAAATTACTTAAAACTAATACGTTACCGGCATTTATTACTTATTGCTTTCATGCAATTAATTTTCAGATACGGTTTTCTAAAACTTCAAAATATTCCCTTGTCACTCGCCGATTGGCAATACATTTTACTAGTATTTTCAACCATTTGTTTAGCAGCAGGAGGAGCAATAATTAACGCTATTTTTCAACAAGATTCCGATGCAGAGAACAAACCAAAATTTCAAGTAGTAGGCAAATTTGTATCAGAAAATTTAGCCTACAATTTGTACATAGCATTCACATTTATAGGGGTTTCTATTGGGTTTTATTTATCAAATGTAATTCAGAAACCTAATTTTGCCATTCTATTTATTTTAATTGCTTCAACACTCTATTTTTATGCCTCAAGTATGAAAAATAGTATTTTGGTAGGCAATATTATTATTGCATTTGTAAGTTCAATTTACTTATTGATTATTGGCCTTTTCGATTTATTACCAGTAACATTTGATGTAAATCAAACAGTAATGGGAATTAATTTTAGCATATTAATTGATTACGCCATTTTTACATTTATAATTTCATTATTGATTGAATTGGTTTCTGATATTGAAAATATCGAGGGAGACAAAAGTCAAGGGTTAAACACTTTAGCGATTGCATTAGGCATTGATAAAGCGAAGAAAGTAGTTTATATACTAAGTTTAATTCCGATATTTTGCGTGTTTTATTATCTGAAAGTTTACTTATTTGATACAAAATTACTTTACAGTTTAATTTATGGGATACTATTTACTATACTCCCTTTAATCTATTTTTCGATAAAACTATTTAAGGCAAATGAGCCCAAAGAATTTCGCCATTTGTATATGATTTTAAAATGGATCTTATTTTTTGCTTATCTATCAATATTGGTTATTAGTTTAAATATTCGTCACAATGCTTAAGGAAAAATTGAAAAATTATAAGATAATTTTAGCTTCAGGATCTCCGAGACGACAACAATTTTTCAAAGATTTAGATTTAGATTTCGAAATACGTTTAAAAGAAATTGAAGAAATTTATCCAGAACATTTAAAAGCCCACGAAATAACTGATTATTTAGCTGCGCTTAAAGCAAATGCATTCGAGGGAGAATTAAACGAAAATGAAATTTTAGTAACCAGCGACACCATTGTTTGGCACAATAACAAAGCCTTGGGAAAACCAAAAGACTACGATGACGCTTTTCAAATATTAAAAACGCTATCCAACGAAACACATGAAGTTATCACTTCAGTATGTTTCAAAACAACAAGAAATAATACCGTTTTTCATGAAATCACGAAAGTTACTTTTTCAACATTAAGTGACGAAAGCATTCATTATTATCTGAAAAATTACAAACCATTCGACAAAGCTGGCGCCTACGGAATTCAAGAATGGATTGGTTTTGTTGGGGTTTCTAAAATTGAAGGTTCCTATGCAAATGTAATGGGAATGCCTACTGACAAAGTATTTAATTATTTACTAAACCTAAATAAAATATAGTATTTATTTAGGAAGTTCAATCAAGTATTTTTTTCTAATTTTATTTTCTAATTTTATATCCCTCAACCAAGGATTATACAATTTCAATATCTTATAATTTACACCTTGACGTATTGCAAAATCGGCCAGATTAGTAATAGTGGTATCAATTTCAATTTTACGCGTTGGATACAATTCATACAAATCTTGTTTACTAATTTCAAATCCAAATTTCTCTGGCGCCTTCATAATTTCTTTCAATGCCAAAATCCTAAACACATATCTTGACGTTTCATCATTCAATAATAAATCATAATAATTGGATACTTTTTGAAGGTCAATTTGTTTGTTAACGCCTGTAATTCCTCCATTATAAGATGCGGCTGCTAAAGTCCAAGAGCCAAATTTTGCTTTAGCTGCCAAAAGAAATTTACAAGCAGCTTCGGTCGATTTTTCTAAATGGTATCTTTCGTCAACACAATCATTAACTTCCATCCCGATTTCCTTCGCGGTAGCTGGCATAAATTGCCAAACTCCTTTTGCTCCAGCTGGGGAAACAGCGTTAATTAAAGAACTTTCAATTACTGCTAAATATTTAAAATCATTTGGAACCTCATTTTTTTCTAATATCGGTTCGATAATCTTAAAAGCTCTATTGGCTCTTTTTATAATCAAAATTGTAGAGGCATGTAAGTTGGCATTAACCAGCAATTCTCGATCAAAACGCTCTCTAACATCGGGTAGTTCCAAAGGCATATTTTCGCCTGCAAAATCAACCTTAGTTGGAAAATAATAAGTCGTTCCTTCGTGAGTAATTTTATTTTTATTTTCATTAGAAATGGCGAAAATCAATAGGCCACAAACAGAAATTATGACAATTAATAGTACCGACTTTTTAATCCAATTCATTTTCATTTTATTTATTTTAATAGTTATAAAATTACCTCTTTAAATTCTATTTATCAATTATAATTTTAGGTAAATTAACATTGATCCATTTATATTTACTTAGTATCATAATATGAGTAC
>CAIJFC010000285.1 GCA_903819815.1 uncultured Bacteroidota bacterium | reverse complement strand
TAAAATTTAAAATTCAACATTTAAAATAATTTCTATTCATTCAGCAAATCAGGTCTTCTGTTTTTAGTGTGTTCAAAGGATTTTTCTTCTTGCCATTTTTCAATTTTAGCAAAATTTCCGCTGGTTAAAACTTCCGGGACTTTCCAACCTTTGTAATCGGCAGGACGAGTATATATTGGCCCTGACAACAATCCGTCTTGGAAACTATCAGTTAAAGCAGATGTTTCATCGCTTAAAACGCCAGGAATTAATCGGATTAAAGCGTCAGATAAAACCAATGCGCCTAATTCACCACCTGACAATACATAATCACCAATTGAAATTTCTTTAGTAATAAAATGATCACGAACCCGCTGGTCAACCCCCTTATAATGTCCGCAAAGGATAATTATATTTTCATACATCGACATGGTATTGGCCATTTTTTGGTTCAAAGTTTCTCCGTCTGGCGACATGTATATGATCTCGTCGTAATTTCTTTGACTTTTTAAATAGGATATACAATCGTCAATTGGTTGGATCGTCATTACCATTCCTGCACCACCGCCAAAGGGATAATCATCAACCGATTTTTGTTTATTGGTAGTATAATCACGCAAATTATGAATATGTATTTCTACAAGGCCTTTGTCAATAGCGCGCTTCATTATTGATGCCTCAAATGGACTTCTTAATAAATCAGGTAGTAGTGTAATGATATCTATTCGCATGTGTAATTAAGGCAAAATTTAAAGTTGCAAAGGCTCAAAGGTACAATGTTTTTGTAGGATTTAAAATCGAGACTTATTAATTTGAACAAATTTATTCAAAACCATTTTAAAGTCAATAATTTTCCATTACTTTTATACCTATAAAAAAAACAAATAATATGAAAATAAGTAAAAAAATTATTGCTACTAGTGTCTTATTTTTATTTGCGTTTTCGGCGCAATCTCAGACAGGTGGTTTAGAAAAAACAAATAGTCTTATGAAAAATCCCTTACTTCAAAGAAGTACTTTGCAATATCAAGCACCTCATTTTGATAGAATTAAAGACGAGCACTTTAAACCCGCATTTGATTATGGCTTAAAAGTTCATGATAAAGAAATTGAAGCTATTGCCAATAATACTGCAAAGCCAACCTTTGAGAATACTGTTTTGGCATTGGAAATTAGCGGCGTTGATTTGTATAGAGCTGTAGGTATTTTTTCCAACTTAACAGGTTCAAATACGAATCCAACTTTACAAGCGATTGATGAAGAATATGCATCTATTTTTTCTGCTCACAATGATAAAATCTACCTAAACAGTAAGTTGTATCAAAGAATCAAAGAGATTGATTTAAATTTATTAAAAGGAGAAGATATAAAATTGACGGAGTATTATTTACAACAGTTTGAGTTGGCTGGAGCTAATTTATCTTCACCAAATAAGGAAAAGATGAAAAAAATTAATAGTGAATTGGCCACCCTTGGAACTTCCTTTGGTACTAAACTATTAACTGCTAGAAAAAACGGAGCTGTACTTTTTGACACAGAATCTGATTTAGACGGATTAAGTAGTGATGAAATAGCAGCAGCAAAAACAAGAGCTACAGAAGCTGGTCACGATGGAAAATACTTAATAGGATTGTTAAATACTACACAACAACCCTTATTACCAAGTCTTCAAAACAGAGCTACAAGAGAGAAATTATTCAAGTCTTCATGGACTAGAGCGGAGAAAAATGACGATGGTGATACTAGAGAAATTCTATTAAAAATGGCTAAACTACGTTTACAAAAAGCCAAATTAATGGGTAAGAAAAGCTATGCTGAATGGCGTTTACAAGATCAAATGGCTAAAACTCCAACTAATGCTATGAATTTATTGGCTCAAATTGCAAAACCAGCTGTAGCAAAGGCAAAAAATGAAGCTAAAGAAATTCAAGAAATAATTGATTCTCAAAATGGAGGTTTTAAATTAGAACCATGGGATTGGAATTTTTATTCAGAACAAGTTCGTAAAGCAAAATACGATTTAGATGAAAGTCAGATCAAACCGTACTTTGAATTGACTACAGTACTTGAAAAAGGGGTATTTTTTGCTGCAAAGCAAATGTATGGAATCACGTTTAAAGAACGTAAAGATTTACCTGTTTACAATTCAGATGTAGTAGCTTATGAGGTGTTCGATAATAATGGAAATTCAATGGCTATTTATTACTTGGATTTCTATACAAGAGACAATAAAAATGGTGGTGCATGGATGAATAATTTTGTAAATCAATCGCATTATTTAGATCAAAAACCGGTAATTGTGAATGTTTATAATTTCACTAAACCCGCAGATGGTAAACCTTCTTTAATTAGTTTTGATGATGTAACAACTATGTTTCACGAGTTTGGACACACGCTGCACGGATTGTTTGCCAACCAACAATATGTTACCCTTTCAGGTACTTCAGTACCACGTGATTATGTAGAATTCCCTTCTCAAATTAATGAACACGCGGCTTTAGACCCAGCAGTTTTAAAGAATTATGCAATTCACTATCTAACTAAAGAACCAATTCCTCAAGAATTAATTGATAAAATAAAAAAAGCCGACACCTTTAATAAAGGGTATGACGTAACCGAATTATTGGCAGCCGCAACCTTAGATATGGCTTGGCATAGTGTTGAAAAAGAATCTGATTTTAAACCAGCTCTGGTATTCGAAAAAGAAGCTTTAGCTAAATATGGTCTTTTGGTAAATGAAGTGCCTACAAGATACCATTCTCCTTATTTTGCTCATATTTGGAGTGGCGGATATTCTTCAGGATATTATGCTTATACTTGGTCAAAAACCCTTGATTATAATGCTTACGATTGGATGGAGGCTAATGGTGGTATGACCAGAGAAAACGGTGAACGTTTCAGAAAATTCATTTTATCTGTTGGTAATAGTGTCGATTTAAATAAAGCGTTCAAAGATTTTATTGGTCATGAAATGGAAGTAGCGCCGTATTTAAAAAATGCTGGATTTTAATATTATCTAGTTTTTATATAAAAAAAGACTGCAATTATTTGTAGTCTTTTTTCATTTATTAAGTTATAAAACTACTTGAACATATCTTCCATCCCTGGGATCATTGGCATGTCTACTTTGGTAACAGCGTCTAATTCTGCTTGGTTTACTTTAGCGGCTTTTTCAAGCGCTTTGTTCATCACTACAATTAAATAGTCTTCTAATTGGTCTTTGTTTTCCAATAAACTGTCCGATATTTCAACAGATTTTAATTTACTATTAGCAGTTAAAGTCACTTTTAATTGTCCGTCACTGCTTTGTTCGTCAATTAAGACTGTATCCAATCTTTTTTTAGTTTCTTCAATTCTTTGTTGGGTAGCTTTTAATTTACCCATCATTCCCATTAAATCCATGTTTTATTATTTTAAAATGTGAGACAAATTTAAAGAAAATTAGCTTATAATTATTAATAAGAAATTTGCAATTATAAATGCTATCTTAAACTGCTTTATGTTATTTTTGCAACAATAATAAATACAAATCAATGTCTTTAATAAAACCGCCTCAAGCAAAGATAATTCCAACCGCATTAGAGAAATTTGATGATATTAGAATCGACAATTATTTTTGGCTCAACGATAGAGAAAACCCTGAAGTTATTGATTATCTGAATAAGGAAAATGAGTATTACCAAGAGATGACGGCTCATACAAATAATTTTCAAAAAGAATTATTTGAAGAGATGAAATCTAGAATTAAGGAAGACGATCAATCAGTTCCTTATTTATACAATGGCTATTATTATATTACTCGCTTTGAAACCGGGAGTGATTATCCTATTTATTCTAGAAAAAAAGGAAGCCTTTCGGCAAATGAGGAAATTATGTTCAATTGCAATGAATTGGCAAAAGGGCATAAATATTTCAAATTAGGGGGTTTAAGCGTAAGTTCTGATAATCAATATATCGCATTTTCAGTTGATACTGTTGGAAGAAGAATTTATACCGTTCAAATAAAAAACTTGGTTACTGGTGAACTTTTCAACGATAAAATTGAAAATACCACTGGAGATAGTACTTGGGCAAACGATAATTTAACTCTTTTTTACACCCGTCAGGATGAGCAAACGTTACGTTCGGACAAGGTATTTAAACATAAATTAAATTCGGATTCTGTAAATGATAGTCTAGTTTATTTTGAAAAAGACGATACCTATTCTGTTGAAGTTACTAAAGAAAAATCGAAAAAGTACATCGTTATAAGTTCGTCAAGTACTATGACAACTGAGTTCAGAACTTTGTTAGCCGATCAACCTGATGGTAATTTTAAGGTATTCCAAAAAAGGGTTCGTGGTTTAGAATACGATATTGCTCATTTTGGAGATCATTTTTATGTGTTAACCAATAAAGATGATGCAACCAACTTCAAGTTAATGAAAACTCCGGAATTGGCTACAGCCAAAGAAAACTGGGTTGATTTTATTGCTCATCGTGAGGATGTATTGATTGAAGATATTGATATATTTAGCCATTTCTTAGTAATTACCGAGCGTTTCAATGGCTTGAATACCATTCGAATAATGCCTTGGAGTGGAGAAGGAGCTTATTATTTGCCTTTTGAGAGCGAAACGTACACTGCTTATACTTCGACTAATGTCGATTTTGATACCGATATTTTACGTTACGGCTACCAATCAATGGCTACTCCAGCTTCTATAATTGATTTCAACATGAAGACAAAGGAAAAGGAAGTGATGAAGGAACAACAAGTCTTAGGAAATAAATTTGACAAAAATAATTATATTGAAGAACGAGTTTGGGCAACCGCACAAGATGGAACTAAAGTGCCAATTTCGATGGTTTATAGAAAAGAATTGAAGAAGGATGGAAGTAATCCGTTGTTACAATATGCTTATGGATCCTATGGATATTCTATGGATGCCACATTCTCATCTACACGATTGAGTTTGCTGGATCGCGGATTTATATTTGCAATAGCACACATTCGAGGAGGGGAAGATTTAGGAAGACAATGGTATGAAGACGGAAAATTGCTGAATAAGAAAAATACGTTCACCGATTTTATCGAATGTTCTAATTTTTTAATTGCCGAAAAATACACTTCACCCTCCCATTTATATGCAGAAGGCGGATCGGCAGGGGGATTACTGATGGGGGTAATTGCTAATATGGCACCTGAATTATACAACGGAATTATCGCTCAAGTTCCTTTCGTAGATGTGGTTACGACAATGCTTGATGACACGATTCCTTTAACAACAGGCGAATACGATGAATGGGGAAATCCTAATATTAAAAAATATTACAATTATATTAAAACCTATTCTCCGTACGATAACGTAAAAGCGCAAGATTATCCATCAATTTATGTCTCAACGGGCTTACATGATTCACAGGTGCAATATTGGGAACCTGCAAAATGGGTGGCAAAATTACGAGTATTTAAAACGGATAATAACGCTATCTATCTGGATACCAATATGAATGCTGGTCATGGAGGTGCTTCTGGTCGATTTGAAGCATTAAAAGAATTGGCCAAAGAATTTTCTTTTTTATTAGATTTAGAAAAAATTAGAAAGTAATTAGAAAATTATTGTTAAATTTGCATTAAATGAGGTTATCATAGATTGATTTTTTTAATCTTAATTGACTACTTTTTATGAACGAAAAAATAAATGCCTTCGAAAGCGTGCTAGATTTAATTGGGAATACTCCTTTAATTAAATTAAATAAAGTTACTGAGAATCTAGATGGAAATTTCTATGCTAAAGTAGAAGCTTTCAATCCAGGCCATTCCTCAAAAGACAGAATAGCTCTATATATAATAGAAGAAGCTGAAAAAAAAGGTATTTTATCTCCTGGTGATACTATAATTGAAACCACTTCTGGTAATACTGGTTTTAGTTTGGCAATGGTAAGTATTATTAAAGGTTACAACTGTATTTTAGCAGTAAGTTCAAAATCTTCCCTTGATAAAATAGATATGTTACGAAGCATGGGTGCAAAAGTATATGTTTGCCCTGCCAATGTTTCTGCTGATGATGAAAGATCGTATTATTCTGTAGCAAAACGCTTACATGAAGAGACAAAAGGTTCGGTTTATATCAATCAGTACTTTAATCAATTGAATATCGATGCGCATTATAAAACTACTGGACCTGAAATTTGGGAACAAACAAACGGTCAAATCACTCATTTAGTAGCTTGTAGTGGAACAGGAGGAACAATTTCAGGGATTGCAAAATACTTGAAAGAAAAAAATCCAAATATTAGAATTTTAGGTGTTGATGCTTTTGGATCGGTATTAAAAAAATACCATGAAACCAGGGAGTTTGACAACGAAGAAATATATCCTTACCGAATTGAAGGTTTGGGTAAAAACCTAATACCATCGGCAACCGATTTTGATTCTATTGATCATTTTATGAAAGTAACCGATGAGGAAAGTGCACACGCCACTAGAGAATTAGCAAAAAGAGAAGGATTGTTCGTTGGATATACTTCAGGTGCTGTTCTTCAGGCGATTAGGCAATATTCGCAAGAAGGAGAATTTGATAAAAACAGTAATGTAATTGCGATTTTTCCTGATCACGGTTCCCGTTATATGAGTAAAGTTTTCAGTGACGATTGGATGAACGAACAAGGTTTCTTTGATAGTATTAAAACCGAAGAAGCGCAGAAAATAGAATTTATTAAATAGACTAGTTAATAGCATAAATAAACTCCAGAGCAATCTGGAGTTTTTTGTTATATGAGTCTTTATGAAAGGATTTTTTAATCATTAAATCTTTATCTTCTAATTTTTTAATCTAAAATCAGCAATCTAAAATCATAAATCTACTCTTCCATTGTATGATAAACGTTCATCACGTCATCATCTTCTTCAATTTTCTCGATTAGTTTTTCCACATCGGCCATTTCAGCTTCGGTTAGTTTTTTTGTAATTTGAGGAATTCGCTCAAATCCAGACGATAATATTTCGATTCCTCTGTTTTCTAATTCTTTTTGTATGGTTCCAAAACTTCCAAAAGGAGCATAAATTAAGATGCCATCTTCATCTTCAAAAACTTCTTCAGCACCAAAATCAATGAACTCCAATTCCAATTCTTCGGGATCCAAACCATTAGCAGGGATTCTGAAATTACACGTGTGATCAAACATAAATTCAACCGATCCTTGCGTTCCCATTGTACCATTACATTTGTTAAAATAACTTCTAACGTTAGCAACTGTTCGGTTATTATTATCAGTAGCCGTTTCCACAAGAATAGCTATTCCGTGTGGTGCGTATCCTTCAAACAATACTTCTTTATAGTTGGCGGTATCTTTATCTGTTGCTTTTTTAATGGCACGTTCTACATTTTCTTTCGGCATATTTACAGCCTTCGAGTTTTGTATTACGGCTCTCAATCTTGAATTGGCTTCAGGATTTGGTCCGCCTTCCTTAACAGCCATTACAATGTCTTTACCAATTCTAGTAAATGCTTTGGCCATTGCTGACCAGCGTTTCATTTTTCTACCTTTTCGGAATTCAAAAGCTCTTCCCATTTCTAATTATTTTAATCAATTCAATTATTTTATTTCTTGTAAAATGGTAATTTCACCACTTTAGCAGGCACATCGTTTTTTCTAATTCTAATAAAAATATCGCTATCTACGGCAGAAAAAGAGTTTGGCACATATCCTAATCCAATTCCAACATTCATTGATGGCGACATGGTACCTGAAGTCACCACACCAATTGCATTTCCATTAGAGTCTACAATTTCATAATCGTGACGTGGCACGGAACGTTCTTGCATTTCAAAAGCAATTAATTTCTTAGTAACTCCGTTTTCTTTTTGCTTTTTCAAATTTTCAGAATTCGTGAACTCTTTGGTGAATTTAGTTATCCATCCCAAACCTGCTTCTAATGGAGAAGTAGTATCGTTTATATCGTTTCCATACAAACAGAATCCCATTTCTAAACGCAAGGTATCTCGAGCTGCCAATCCAATTGGTTTGATTCCAAATGCTGCTCCAGCTTCAAAAACTTTGTTCCAAATGGCTTCTACTTGGTCATTTTTACAATAAATTTCAAATCCGCCAGATCCAGTGTAACCTGTTGCAGAGATAATAACAGTATCAAAACCAGCAAAATCTCCAACTTCAAAATGATAATAAGCTATTTGCGATAAGTCAATAGAGGATAAAGATTGCATCGCTTCAACGGCTTTTGGACCTTGAATAGCCAATAGGGAATAATCATCAGAACGATTTTCCATTGAAACACCTAAATTATTATGGGAAGAAATCCAATTCCAATCTTTCTCAATATTCGAGGCATTTACAACCAATAAATACTCTTCATCACTCATTTTATAGACTATTAAATCATCTACAATTCCACCTTCATTATTTGGCAAACAAGAATATTGTGCTCTTCCAACTGTTAAAGTTGAAGCATCATTGGAAGTTACTTTTTGGATTAAATCCAAGGCTTTTGGTCCTTTAAGAAAAAATTCACCCATGTGAGAAACGTCAAAAACACCCACAGCATTTCGCACCGTTTCGTGTTCGGCATTAACTCCTTCATATAAAATGGGCATATTATAACCTGCAAATGGTAGTATTTTTGCACCTAAATTTTCGTGAATGCTTGTTAAGGCTGTATTTTTCATTGTTTTGATAACTTTTATTTTCAGTTGCTAATTTATTCATTTTTTATGGAGTAACAAAACGACTTTACTTCAAATTATTAGTTATTGTTTATTTATATAGTATTTATTAATATGAAAATATAATATTCATAAAATATGCTAATAAACCTTGCTTTATAATTAGTAAATGGTCATTTTTGTAGTTCAATAAAATTATGATTATGAGTAATATTCATTATATAAGCACCGATGTTCTTTCATTAGAAGCTATTCAAGAAATTATTTACCAACACAAAACCCTTGAATTATCTGAAGAGGCGAGAGTTAACATTCAAAAATGCAGGGATTATTTAGATGCCAAAATGGAAGCTAATGAAACCCCTATTTATGGAATTAACACCGGTTTTGGTTCCCTTTGTAATATTAAAATATCGAATGAGAATCTTTCCAAGCTTCAAGAAAACCTCGTAAAATCACACGCTTGCGGAACAGGGGAGGAAGTGCCTTCTGAAATTGTGAAGTTGATGTTGCTGTTAAAAATACAATCGTTGAGTTACGGTTATTCGGGGGTTCAATTAATAACCGTTCTTAGACTAATAGATTTTTATAATAACGATATTTTACCAGTAATTTATACTCAAGGATCCCTTGGTGCCTCTGGCGATTTAGCTCCTTTAGCTCATTTATCATTGCCATTATTAGGGGAAGGGGAAGTTTTTTATAATGGTAAAAAAATGTTCACTTCACAAGTAATGAAGCAATTTGATTGGAAACCAATTGTACTTCAGTCGAAAGAGGGATTGGCTTT
>CAIJFC010000284.1 GCA_903819815.1 uncultured Bacteroidota bacterium | reverse complement strand
GGGGGATTTGGTTGTGAACCAGAATGTGAATTTTAAGTTTAATGTAATGTTAAACTCACAAACAAGTGTGCCTGTTTTTAGCGAAACGCATTATGTTCCAACGGATGATTTAGGGCAAGTGAACTTGGTTATAGGACAAGGAACAGCCACAATTGGATCATTTTCTTCTATTAATTGGGGAACTGGCAATTACTATTTGGGAATTGAACTCAAACTTGATTTAAGTGCTCCGTATGTGCAAATGGGAACTACACAATTGTTGAGCGTTCCTTATGCTTTGTATGCTAATAGTTCAGGGAATACTCAGGCAGCTACACCTAATTTAGCATCAGTATTAGCGGTTAATAATGGTGCCAATAACTCACAAATTAAGAATTTGGCCGATCCAACGGATGCTCAAGATGCCGCTACAAAAGGCTATATTGACACCCAACTACAAACGCAAATCAGTACTTTGCAAGCGCAAATCATCGCTTTGCAAAATGCTATTACGGCGCCACTTCCCAACGTAACTATTGGAACGCAAGTTTGGAGCAGTACCAACTTGGAGGTTAATACTTATAGAGACGGAACAATAATACCGCATGTAACCGACCCAACGGCTTGGGCAGGATTAACTACAGGCGCTTGGTGTTATTATAATAACGACACGGCAAACGGAGTTGTTTATGGGGTATTATACAATTGGTATGCAGTTGCAGGAATACATGATACTGACCCAAACACCCCAAACAAGACACTAGCACCACAAGGTTGGCATATTCCAAACAACTTGGAATGGAATACATTAATAAATTACTTAGGAGGCTTAAGTGTTGCGGGAGGTAAAATGAAAGAAATTGGTACTTCACATTGGTTTAGTCCAAATACTGGCGCAACAAATATTTCAGGTTTTACCGCTTTACCAAATGGACTTAGAGTATGGAATGATGGGGGTTTTTTATTAATGGGTGCCTATGGACACTGTTGGAGTATTGATGAATATAATTTAGATTTTTCATATGCAATGTTTAATTTTAGTGATACGCAAAATTCAAATTTAGGAGAAACACAAAAATTAAATGGGGCTGCTGTTCGCTGCGTTAAAGATTAATACCCTTATTTATATTAAAAAAAACCACCAAAATTTTGGTGGTTTTTTTGTTTAAAGGACAATCTAAAACCCTGCTCATGGAGACCATAAATTCATAAATAAGCAAAATAACGGGGTCAACCAAGTCCCGAAGTGCGTTAACGGGGTTCTGAACGTGGTCAACCACGTTATTTGCCCAATAAAGTCGCTTTTCTGCAAACCCAATCGGCAAATGGATACAATAAGTGCGCTTAATCAAAGATTAATGCTGTTTCCTGATAGCTTTTATTTAAACATATCTTCCATCCCAGGAATCATGGGCATATCGACTTTGGCAACGGCGTCTAATTCTGCTTGATTCACATTAGTGGCTTTCTCGATGGCTTTGTTTAAAGTAAGAATTAAGTAGTCTTCAAGTTGGTCTTTGTCGGCCAATAAAGAATCGTCAATGCTTATAGATTTGATGCTTCTGTTGGCTGTTAAAGTGACTTTTAGCAGTCCATCTGAACTTTGTTCGTCAATTAATACGGTATCTAATCGTTTTTTTGTATCTTCAATTCGTTGTTGGGTTGCTTTCAGTTTTCCCATCATGCCCATTAAATCCATTTTGCTACTTTTTTGTGGTTATTAAAATACAAATTTAGACAATACCGAGGTAATTCAATTGGTTTGCATGAATTTTTTAAGTTTTGGTTCAATCAATAAAATATAATTCTTTGTGTTACTTTTGTAATTCAAGAATAATCCTATAAAATGACAAAAAAGTTACGCCCGCCTGTTGCTAATAAAATCCCAAAAACTCTCGAAAAGTTTGGTGATGTTCGTGTAGATAATTACTTCTGGCTGAATGACCGAGAGAATCCAGCGGTTATTGATTATTTGAAAGAAGAAAATGCCTTTTATCAAAAAAGTACGGCGCATACCAAAAAAATTCAAACTAATTTGTTTAAAGAAATGAAAGCCCGAATTAAGGAAGACGACGAATCGGTTCCTTATTTGTATAATGGTTATTATTACAGCACCCGATTTCAAAAAGGGCAAGATTATCCGATTTATTCAAGAAGAAAAGGCAGCCTTTCGGCAAAAGAAGAAATTATGTTCGATTGTAATAAATTGGCCAAAGGTCAGAGTTATTTTCAGTTGAGCGGATTGAGTGTTAGTAGCGATAATCAATTTGCCATTTTTGCTATTGATACCGTGGGAAGACGCATTTATACGTTGCAAATAAAAAACCTATTTACGGGCGAAATCCTTTCGGATAAAATTGAAAATGCGACCGGAAATTCGACTTGGGCAAATGATAATAAGACTATTTTTTATACCCGTCAGGACGAAAAAACCTTACGATCGGATAAAGTTTTTAAACATAAATTAGGAACCAATTCAGCAAAAGATGTTTTGGTTTATTTTGAAAAAGACGATACGTATTCGGTTTCGGTTTATAAAGAAAAATCAAAAAAATATCTCGTAATTGGTTCGTCAAGCACCATGACCACCGAATATAGAATTCTTTCTGCGGACAATCCTGATGGAAAATTTCAAGTTTTTCAGAAACGTGTTCGCGGTTTGGAATATAGCATTTCTCATTATGGCGCCGAATTTTATATTATGACCAATAAAGACAAAGCGTTTAATTTTAAATTAATGAAAACGTCTGAATTGGCTACTGCCAAAGAAAATTGGGTGGATGTAATTCCGCATGATGAAGAAGTTTTATTGGAAGAAATTGATATTTTCAAAGATTTTCTTGTCGTTTCCGAACGAAGCAATGGTTTGAATAAAATTAGAATTATGCCATGGAGTGGGAAAGGAGCCTATTTTTTACCTTTCGAAAGCGAAACCTACACGGCTTATACGGCTACAAATGTTGATTTTGATACGGATATTTTGCGATATAGTTATCAATCAATGGCAACTCCATCCTCGGTGATTGATTTTAATATGAAAACCAAAACCAAAGAAATCAAGAAAGAGCAACAGGTTTTGGGTGGTAATTTTGACAAGAATAATTATACCGAAGAACGTGTTTGGGCAACCGCAAAAGACGGAACCCAAGTGCCAATTTCATTGGTCTATCGAAATGGATTGAAAAAAAATGGAAACAACCCATTCTTGTTGTATGCCTATGGCTCTTATGGCGCTTCAATGGATGCCTATTTTTCTTCTACACGATTATCGTTGCTGGACAGGGGTTTTGTTTATGCTATTGCGCACATTCGCGGCGGCGAAGATTTAGGAAGAAAATGGTATGAAAACGGCAAATTATTAAAAAAGAAAAACACCTTTACCGATTTTGTTGATTGTTCAAAATTTGTTATCAAAGAAGGTTATACATCTCCCGAACATTTGTATGCCGAAGGTGGTTCGGCGGGAGGATTATTAATGGGTGCGGTACTAAATAGTGCTCCCGAATTGTATCATGGTGTGATTGCGCAAGTGCCGTTTGTAGATGTTGTTACGACGATGCTTGATGATTCTATCCCATTGACCACGGGAGAATATGACGAATGGGGCAATCCAAACGTGAAAAAATATTATGATTATATGAAATCCTATTCTCCCTATGATAATGTAAAACCGCAGGCGTATCCAAATTTGTATATTTCGACGGGTTTGCATGATTCTCAGGTACAATATTGGGAACCAGCAAAATGGGTGGCCAAATTGCGAGCTACTAAAACAGATTCCAATATTTTATATCTTGATACCAACATGGAAGCTGGTCACGGAGGCGCCTCAGGAAGATTTGAAGCATTAAAAGAATTGGCCAAAGAATTTAGTTTTTTATTAGATTTAGAAAAAATTGAAATATAATTAGATTTTTTTAGTTAAATTTGTCAGGTATTTACGCCTAAATAATATTATAAAACGTTAAGGTTAACTATTTTTTTATGAAAGAAGAAATAAAAGCATTTAATAGCGTATTGGAATTAATAGGAAAAACACCTCTTATTAAGCTCAATAAAGTTACCGAAAATTTGGATGGGAATTTCTATGCAAAAGTAGAAGCTTTTAATCCAGGCCATTCCACCAAAGACAGAATTGCATTATATATTATTGAAGAAGCTGAAAAAAGAGGCATTCTTTCCCCAGGAGATACTATTATTGAAACAACTTCTGGCAACACCGGATTTAGTTTGGCTATGGTTTCTATCATAAAAGGGTACAACTGTATTTTGGCTGTTACTTCTAAATCATCCAAAGATAAAATAGATATGTTGCGCAGTTTGGGAGCAAAAGTATATGTTTGTCCTGCTAATGTTTCTGCCGATGACGACCGTTCGTATTACAATGTAGCCAAACGTTTGCACGAAGAAACGAAAGGTTCGGTTTATATTAATCAATATTTTAACCAATTGAATGTTGATGCCCACTACAAATCAACGGGTCCCGAAATTTGGGAACAAACCAATGGTAAAATTACCCATTTAATAGCTTGTAGCGGAACTGGAGGAACTATTTCCGGAACGGCAAAATACTTAAAAGAACAAAATCCAAATATTCGAATTCTTGGCGTTGATGCTTTTGGTTCGGTATTAAAAAAATACCACGAAACAAGAGAATTTGACAATGATGAAATTTATCCGTATCGCATTGAAGGTTTAGGGAAAAATTTAATTCCATCGGCCACCGATTTTGATATCATCGATAAATTCACAAAAGTTTCAGACGAAGAAAGCGCTCATGCAACTAGAGAAATCGCCAAAAAAGAAGGACTTTTCGTAGGATATACTTCTGGCGCCGTTCTTCAAGCAATCAAACAATATGCTGCCGAAGGTGAATTTGATAAAAACAGTAATGTTATTGCCATTTTCCCAGACCATGGTTCGCGTTATATGAGCAAAGTTTTCAGTGATGAATGGATGAATGATCAAGGTTTTTTCGATAGTATTAATGCCGAAGAAGCGCAACAAATTGAATTTATAAAGTAAAACTTATTCAACAAACATAAAAAAAGCTACAAAGTAATTTGTAGCTTTTTTAGTTTATAGGTTTTTATTAAATCGAAGTCACATAACTTCCAAAAGTGTAGGTTTCATAGGTAAATGAATTTCCTTCTTTAGTAAAAGTGATATTTTTGAAAACAATCAAATGATTATAACCCGTAACCGCCGATGTGGTTGGACTAATAATTTCTGTGGTTGTAATATTAATAATTCCGCTCACTCCAGAAACACCATTACTTGCTTTCCATTCTTCTACAACCAAAGGCGTTGCAGGCGGAAAAGAAGCACAAAAATAAGTATTGCTTACGGTGGCGTCAAAAAGGCGATAAATCACTTGATTTGTGGCGTTAATCAATAATTCTGTAGGTTGATCAGCAGGC
>CAIJFC010000283.1 GCA_903819815.1 uncultured Bacteroidota bacterium | reverse complement strand
GGAAAATGTATTTCCCATCTCTGTACCAATCAAAACTTGCAACCATAACCTGGTCGCCAGGATTTATTGAATTGCGAATGCCCCGTGAAATAACTTCATTAAAGAACTTCCTTTCTGCAATTCCAATAGGCAGCCAATGGTTCTCTATTAGAAAAACGACTTTTTTGTTTTTGGGGGCATCTGATTTGAATGCTATGGGTGTAATCGAAAAATCAACTTTCTTGCCGTTTTCTGAAATGCTTAGCTGATCTTTGGTTAAAGCACCGCTTCCAAACCCACGGTACCATAATTCACCACTAATTGCAGGAAATGAATCTGCAACAGGGGTTGAAGGTTTTAAAAGTTTCTGAGAAATCCCCCTATTAGCAAATGTAAAAGTGAAAAGAACAAATAGCAGTTTTGAAGAAAACTTAGCCATAGTCTTTATAATGCAGATTTGAACTTAAACAAAGAGGTTCCGCCCAATCGAATGGCGTCACCATCATTTAATTCGTATGGTTTGCCTATTTCAATTAGTTCTTCATTAATGAAAGTGCCATTTACAGCCATTTCATCTTTAATGTAGAATTTGTTCATTCTAAATAAAATTGTGACGTGTTTGCCCGAAATTGCAGAGTCATTGGCTACAGTTATAGTGTTTTCAGGATCTCTTCCAATGGTATTGTTGCCTTCGTATATTCTGAAGTCAAGCCCCATGGCATCCAACGAATAAGAAATTATCCATCCAACAATTTTACGAGTTTGTCTTGCAGTCTCAATGACAACATTTTTGCCTTCATCATTGATTTCCATGCCTTGGATAAAAGTTCTGTTTAGATCCTTTTTCGGGCTTTGGAGATTTTTGCTGCCACCGCCAAAGATTTGAGTGGATTGATTACTTTCCACCCCACCGCCGATAATCTGAGTTTTGTCGCTTGCGCTGTTATCTCCTCCACTTATTTGTGTTTTATCACTTATTGAGCTGTTGATTTGCGTCGCATTATTACCATTGTTACCAGGGCAATATGGACAAAATTCAAGGTCATCTTTAAAGAAGTGACCGATGTCGCATTTTTTGAATCCTTTCATAAAATTGTTGTGTTAAATTTGGGTATAATATTAGAATTTAAGGTTAAGAGTGCATTAAATCAATAATTACAAATATGTTGATGGGTTTTCAGAATATTGATTTGGGTCAAATTGGCTTTCAGTATACAGTTTAACTAGTATTTAATCCCACCAACAAGGGGAATTAAACCCATTAATAACAACCAACCGATTGATCGTGTGTCATTTAGCCTTCTTACAGACGTGGTGAATGCTTGGATTATTATCCATAGATAATAAACGAGGGGAATATAGCCGAAACCGGCACCAAAAAAACTTGTTCCGGTTGTATAATCAAGAATGAACGAAATGATTAAAAAAATAAAAATAGTAAAAAACCAGTACTCGCTGCGACGAGATCTTCCTTTTATGTTGCTGTAATTTTGTATGGCCAAAATGTAATACTTCATATAGTTGCCTTAGAGTAATTAAACTCTTTAATTCATTTTTATGAGCAATAGTAATAAAAAAAAGTGACTATTGGGTTACTCAATGAGTAAAAATATTTCAGTAGTTTCCCGTTAACTTTTTCCCAATCCTTTTATTACCCAATAAAAACTGAGATTGATGGCCAAAATACGTTTTTTCGATTTGAATTTACCGAAAATTTTCCTTATTCTAAATTATGAATCTGGAAGAGAAAGATGCGGAAAACAGGAGAAAAGCATTCGTCAAAAAAATCAAAGTATGACCCAAGGATTTGACAAAGACCTTGACCTATGAACGAAAAGAAGAGATGGCTCAGCACAAAAAATTCACAATAGCTAGAAAGATACAAGTCTATTTTATTTAATCCCCAAAGCCCATGGCAGAGAGGTCCAAATGAAAATACAAACGGGCTCGTTAGAGGCTTTTTCCCGAAAGCGACTAACTTTAGAATTTCGTACACTCAAAGAAACATTTAATTCACTATTATTGAAGTACAATTCTGCGTTAGCAAATGAAACCACAACTTGAAACCACCAAAGTACTATTATGGATGTTTTACCATTTTTCAAATGCACCAATAAAGCAATATCTATAACTTTTGTTAAATAAATGAATAGAATTTTCATAAGCGCAATTGTAATTATTTTTTGCTCTTGCAAGAAAGAGCCACTGGCAAAACCAGCGGGTGATATCAACTCAGCTGTTGATTTAGCGATATTACCACCACCATCGCCACCAACAAGTATAAAGTATAGAGATACATTACTTGAGGATGTGCTAATCAATGGAGTTACTAAAAAATGTAAAACCTACATGGCTGATAGAATACAGCGATTAAGTAGTTTTGATTATTTCTATGCTGAGGACAAAGGTGATATCTGGCCAGGTAATCTTGTGCAAAGCAAGTATTTGCGTGAAAATGGACGTTTAGTATCTTTAGGAAACTTTCCACGAGATCCTTTAAACTATACTTTTCAAGGAACACTGGGATCAAAAAGTGTAAACATTAGTTCTCCGACAAATTCTTCATATCAATCCACTTTCGATGACGTTTCAAAGTTGTTTTGGTTTATGCCACCCACCTTTACTCAACAGACAGTGCAAATTACATATTCCACAGAACAGTCTCTTTTAGACTTAGGCATTAATTACGGTTTTCTTGCGGGGAATCTGGCGGCAAAGTTCCAGACTGTGAATACAACAGGCTACACTACTTTGTACATGGTTGTTAAAAGCG
>CAIJFC010000282.1 GCA_903819815.1 uncultured Bacteroidota bacterium | reverse complement strand
AGCAGTGTCCTAAATCCAAACTCTATTAGTAACGCCATTTGATAATTTTGTTCCTTTTGGAAATATCTATTCAATCGTTTCAATTCATCCGTTGTTAAATAATCACTGGTTTTTTCAATAGTAGTTGTCATATAAAATGTTTCTGGCTAATGTAGAGCCGTAATGTCGTAAAACCAGTCTTTTACCTCATTTTAAGTCATAAAAAAGCGCTAAAACTGGACTAGTGTTGAATATCAACTAGATGCATGTCTCTTAAATACAATAACGGACACGATGAAATAAAGAACCTCATTTTAGTAATGCGAGACAAATTCTGCAGCATGATCAGCGCAGAATATTTAGTGGCAAACTATAATTGATTGGATTACTTGCGGTTGTGCAATATGGTTTAAAGTCTGATCCTACCCAAACTTGTTTGGCATATCAAAATCAGGGTCAAGGTCATAAAAGTGGGTGTTATCCTGTATATTAATCTCACTGTATTGGTAAAATTCCAATATCCCTGAAATCCACATGCACAGGTCTCTTTTCCTTCCACCCACAAAAACCTCATCTGTAGCAACACGACTTTTACGGAGCATCATATCAACCATGCTTCTTACATAGTTATAAGTACCTTCTGCTTTGGGAGTATTTCTGTTCTGCGAGTTTTTATCTAATACAAATACCACTTTTTCTTGATGTCTTACTTTTCTTCTATTTCTTCTTTGCATTATTTACTTTAATTAAATGGGTATTCTTTATTTTTCCTTGCTCCTGTTCGTTGATGACGTTTTGAGCAAGCATGTTTAGTTGTTCGGTTGTGATAATCATCTTCATACGATTAGATTTCTTTTCATGTGCCAGTGGTACTAATTTCATAATATCTGTTTAATATAAATATCTCAATGTGATACATTAATACACTGATTTGGAAATTAATTTAAAAGTGTTCGGTATTCACGAATAGCTCAATATTTCACTAGTTCCCACCTATCACTTTTACGAATATCCTGTTTAGTTGATTTTAGGTTTGTATTACTCCTATCGGTAGTGCTGAAATACAAAGGAAATATTTTGTGTGTTTTTCGTTCATTTTAACTGCTCACAAATTCTCCCGATAAAAGAGTACAGGAATTAACCACTTTCGGGAATATTCCGGTTAGTAGATTTAAGAGAAGAGGGGACGGCGGAACGAGGGGTGATGAGTTTTGAAGTCGTGAGACTTCCATCTTTGGTTCGTTCCACTCACCTCTTCGTTGAGGGTTAATTTATAAGTTTATTAAGAAAATAATTATAGCTTCTTTTTATACTAATTACACCCGCTTCTAGTTCCGGAAAGTTATACTCTGCTAAAACTGCTGGAACTTCTTTTTTACTAGTTCCAAAAATCAATACATCAAATCTAGACCAACCTAGCTTCTCATTTAAATCAATAACATCATAACAGAAATGCTTTGATTCCAAATCTGGAATATTTCTAAAATCTATATCAATTACTTTTCTGAATTTTTCTTGATATTGCTTTGTTTCTGCAGTTCCTATTGTTGTAGCATTTGGTTTAGTAATTTCTGTAGCATTTGAATTTGTTATATCTGTAGCATTTGATATATCTATCCCTTTAACATTTACATTTACTATATCTCTATCTTTTAGGTTATTTGGGTTTTCTGAAATAAACGTTGGGTTATTTTGGGTTTTCTTAATTGGTCTGCCTCCTTTTCTTCCATTTTTGCGGTTTTTTTTTACAACCTCTTGGTAAGTGTAAATATTATATTCAAATACCTCAACTAATCTACTAAAAAACATCTCCGCTATATTTGACATATCAACTAGTTCTGTATCTGTATGATAATTAAACATATTGGTAAAGATTGCAGCTTTATCGTCATTAGATAGAAATTTCAAATCCTTTGACAGTGAAACCTTAATCAACATATTTGGCGGCTGTAGGGATTCTATTTCCAAAAGCTCTGCTTCAGATAACTCAATTTCGTTTATTACTTCTTCAATTTGTTTGTTTGTGTTTCCCATTGTATTCCATTTATTAATAAATACTGCGAGAACTACCAAAATCCATTGTACCCACAAAAAATATGGCAAGTGGTACACGTTTGAACTAAACTGTGATATTTATATATAAAAGAAGATACATGAGAGCCAAAAAAGAAATTACCAAAAACGAGTTCGTTAGATTACGAATAGATACAGTAGAGAAAGATAGATTAGAAAAACTTTGTAGTATTACACGCCGTCAAAAATCTGATATTGTTCGTGAATCTCTGTTTGAATTATACAAACTTAAGTATCCTGAATGTTTAAGCTAATGATCGCCCCACATGGAACATACTAGCAATATCACTATTTCATTAGCAACATAATTTTCCAAATTCCAGGAAAATTTCTCCAGAAATTTTTACGTCAGCATCGAGCTCCTTACCCATTTTCATATATATGTATATATAAGGGAAAATACGGCGGTAGCTCCTGCAGCTAATCCTGCAGCCCTACCTGCCGGCGGGGGTAGTGGTCTATTGGATATTAAATCTTGATCCAAATCTATCT
>CAIJFC010000281.1 GCA_903819815.1 uncultured Bacteroidota bacterium | reverse complement strand
CAAACCACTTCAATATTGAGGTGGTTTGTTGTTTTAGGAGGGTTTTAGTTTTGTGTCATGTTGTCAGATTATATCCATTAATTGACGTATATACTGACAATGTTATTTTATTTAAAGTAATGGCACAAAGATTGACTTAAGCAAAATGAGTTTTTAAATAAATTAAAATTTAAATATAATAAAAATGGGTAAAATAATTGGAATTGATTTAGGTACAACCAACTCTTGTGTTTCTGTAATGGAAGGTAATGAAGCAGTTGTAATCCCTAATGCAGAAGGAAAAAGAACAACACCATCTGTAATTGCTTTCGTAGAAGGCGGTGAAATCAAAGTGGGTGATCCTGCAAAAAGACAAGCAGTAACCAATCCAACAAAAACAGTTGCATCTATAAAACGTTTCATGGGTCACACCTTTGCAGAAACAAAAGATGAAGCAAAAAGAGTTCCTTATTCAGTAGTAAAAGGAGACAACAACACACCGCGCGTTGATATTGACGGTCGTTTATATACTGCACAAGAATTGTCAGCAATGACACTTCAAAAAATGAAAAAAACAGCCGAAGATTATTTGGGTCAAACAGTAACCGAAGCGGTTATTACTGTTCCAGCTTATTTTAATGATGCACAACGTCAAGCTACGAAAGAAGCTGGAGAAATTGCAGGTCTTAAAGTAATGCGTATCATCAATGAGCCAACAGCAGCTGCTTTAGCTTATGGATTGGATAAAAAAGGAATTGATCAAAAAATTGCTGTTTACGATTTAGGTGGAGGTACATTTGATATCTCTGTCTTAGAATTAGGAGATGGCGTTTTTGAAGTATTGTCAACAAACGGAGATACTCACTTAGGAGGAGATGATTTTGATCAAACTATTATTGACTGGTTAGCCGACGAATTTAAAGCGGAAGAAGGAATTGATTTGCGTTTGGATCCAATGTCATTACAACGTATAAAAGAAGCTGCCGAAAAAGCAAAAATTGAATTGTCTTCTTCAGCAGAAACAGAAATTAATTTGCCATACGTTACCGCAACCGCTTCAGGACCAAAACACTTGGTAAAAAAATTAACTAGAGCTAAATTCGAACAATTAGCCGATTCATTGATCAAACGTTCAATGGAACCTGTTGCTAAAGCTTTGAAAGACGCTGGATTAACAACTTCAGATATCGACGAAGTAATTCTTGTTGGAGGTTCAACTCGTATGCCTAGAATTGCTGATGAAGTAGAGAAATTCTTTGGAAAAAAAGCATCAAAAGGAGTTAATCCTGACGAAGTAGTGGCTATTGGAGCAGCTATTCAAGGTGGAGTTCTTTCTGGAGATGTAAAAGATGTATTGTTATTAGACGTTACGCCTTTATCATTAGGAATTGAAACAATGGGTGGTGTTTTGACCAAATTAATTGAATCAAATACAACTATTCCAACCAAAAAATCGCAAGTTTTTTCAACTGCAGCCGATTCGCAACCAAGTGTTGAAATCCATGTTTTGCAAGGAGAAAGATCCATGGCGGTTGATAATAAAACAATTGGTCGTTTCCACTTAGATGGAATTCCGCCAGCACCAAGAGGTGTTCCACAAATTGAAGTAACTTTTGATATCGATGCCAATGGTATTATCAAAGTTTCTGCAACTGATAAAGGAACAGGGAAATCTCATGATATTCGTATCGAAGCTTCTTCTGGATTAACAGCAGAAGAAATCGAAAGAATGAAAAAAGATGCCGAATTGAATGCTGAAAGCGACAGACAAGCCAAAGAAAAAGCCGAAAAATTGAATGAAGCCGACGGAATGATTTTCCAAACAGAAAGTCAATTGAAAGAATTGGGTGATAAATTATCAGCTGATCATAAAACGGCTATTGAATATGCTTTAACTGAATTGAGAATGGCGCACCAATCACAAGATATTGCGGCGATTCAATCTGGATTAGACAATATCAACGCAGCATGGAAAACGGCAACCGAAGCGATGTATGCGCAAGGCGAACAAGGACAAGCTCAAGACGCACAACCACAAGGTGAAGCGCAAGGAGATAATGTTCAAGATGTTGATTATGAAGAAGTAAAATAGTCTTATTAGTGGTTTATTTATAAAAAATTAAATCATTTTTAGATATTTTATTTAAGAAAATTAGTTCCATAATACAGAACAATAAACAGAAACCGAGCTAGTGATAGCTCGGTTTTTTTTGTTTCGTAAATAAGTTATTAACAATTTTAAAAATAAATATTTGATAATTATTTAAGTAAAAAATTACGCGATGTGTTTTTAATTACTAATATTGATATGTATTTAACAATAATTTAATAATTGTTAAACTATAGTGGAGCCCAGAACCCACTTAAATAAACGGGGTGGAACCGAAAAGCCTTACGAGTAGGAGGAATTAACAATTTAATACTATGAAACAAATTTTTAGCACTATTCTTGATTTTCCACAAATGGTCAATCAAAAAGTTATGAATGCAAAACTAAATTCTGTTGTTGATGAATTCGATTCACAAAATGGAATTCGGTGTTATGTTAAAACAATTTATCAAGTTGCCTCATTACTTTTTCTACTTGGAATGGAGTACGGAATTTTCCGTGCTGCAATGGATTTCTTTAATGATCCCGCCAACTCAGGAATGGGCAAATTAGGAAGTGTTCTTACCTTGTTATTAATGGCTTATGCAGCTTTTCCAATTGCACATGTAATTCGTTCAAGAGGAGAAAGTCTTGGTGGAAAACATAGCGGAATGGTTGAATTTGTTTTCAAAGATTTTGTTACTACCAACATTAGAATTTTTGGAGAAGTTGGAGCAATCGTAGCCTTATTTGGGGCTTTTAATGCCACTCTTTCCTTTTTATTTAATGCTAGTTTATTCTCAGCGTCGAGTGATTCAATGGTTGGAATGATGTCTGGATTGTATTCTTTCCCATTACAAGCTGCTACTTCTGTTATTGCAGCGATTCCTTTCTTCGATTTAAGTTTAATAACTAACGCATTAAATACGTTTTCTAGTTTTAGCTTAGACGCTACTCAAAGTGCTGGTGGATGGAGTATCGAAAACTTAGGAATGGTTTGCAACTCATACATTAATGTAATGGTAGTATTGGCTGTTTTATATGTAAACCTTGCCATTTACAATTATTTATATTCTATTGCAGCTGCTTTGGTTAACTTTGTTCCTAGATTAGCTATTCCGGTAGCAATGAGAACAAAAAGTGAATAAGCACAAATAATAAAGATTTAAAAAACCGAGCTCAAAAGGCTCGGTTTTTTTTATTTCGTTTAAATACTAAAAACAGTACCGCAACATGAGGAAAAGTAATTGCTGCCAAGAAGGAGAAAAATATAGCATTAAATAGTTTAACATCTCGAAACAAATAATACAAAATAACAATTCCAATCAGTGAAACTATCCAATATATAAAGGCATTTTGGATATAAACAACAAAATTTTTCCAGTTAAAACTTCCATTTAAATAAGAAATCTGATTTATTATAGATGGAATACTGTGCCATATTATAAAATAAATAGCAAATCCCCAAATCAAACTGGAAACTTTAAATATAATTGTAAAAACCAATAAATAGAATGTTTCCAAAAACCATTTGTTTTTGAATGTTTCATTTATTCGAACAAAGTAAATTCCTAGAATTACTAAAAAGAAACTCGTAATTAGTAATCCAACCGAAAAATAATTTTCAGAAATGGATATTGAGGCAATATTAAAAATCACGTTTTGAACCTCTTCAACGTGAAATATAAAGAGCAACAGTAATATAAATAACCCATAAGTAAATTCAAAGAGTTTGAAAACAACCCCGGTTTCAAGATTCTGCCATTGTTGTTCCCCAAAATGATAGCCGCTAACTAATATAAACAGCAAAAGTCCAAACCAGGGAATAATCCAAAACAAAATCCCCCCTAAACCAACGATTATTAAATAATAAAAAAGCAATTTTAAGTAGGATAATGGCTTATTATTTTTATTAATATAATTAATTAAGAGCAAATCATTTGCTCCGTGAATAATTCCGAAGGACAAAATCAATATAAATCCAAAAATTAGTTGAGTATTTTTAGAAAAACTTGAATCCAGCCATAATCCGAAAAAGCTTGCTACTATTGCGAAATTTGAATATTTCATAAGGTAATTTATAATTTTGTTTAAAAATAAGTAAAAAAAATTAACAAAAAATTTTTTTATTGTTTAACTTTTTTTAAATTTGGTTCAACAAAAAAATATTTTTTTAACCAAATTAACCAATTTTTTATGACAAATTTTATGTTTACCCCAAGTTTGATTGGAAAGTTATTACCAACTGATTATGTAGGTTTTACTTTCTTTGTTGGCTGTATGGCTATGATGGCTGCATCAGCTTTTTTCTTTTTATCATTAAATCAATTTGATAAAAAGTGGCGTACTTCTGTATTAGTTTCAGGTTTGATTACCTTTATTGCAGCAGTACATTATTTTTACATGAGAGATTACTGGGCTTCTTTCGGAGAATCGCCTACTTTCTTTCGTTATGTTGACTGGACATTAACTGTGCCGTTGATGTGTGTTGAATTTTACTTAATTTTAAAAGTTGCCGGTGCCAAACAATCACTAATGTGGAAAATGATTTTCCTATCAGTAGTAATGTTAGTTACAGGTTACTTGGGAGAAACTGTTTACCGTGACCAAGCTGCACTTTGGGGATTCATCTCAGGAGTAGCTTATTTTGTAATCGTTTATGAAATATGGTTTGGTAGTGCCTCAAAATTGGCTGCTGCAGCCGGAGGAAATGTTTTAGCAGCTCACAAAATTTTATGTTGGTTTGTATTAGTTGGATGGGCAATTTATCCTTTAGGATATATGCTAGGAACTGACGGATGGTACACTGAATTCGTAGGAAAAGGAAGTGTAGACGTTGTTTACAACATTGCTGATGCTATCAACAAAATTGGATTTGGATTAGTTGTTTACAACCTAGCTTTACAATCTCAAAAAGATTAATTAGGTTTTAAAAAAATCAAAACCGTCTTGCTTCAAAAACAAGACGGTTTTTTTTATTCATTTTTTTTAAAACTATTCTGATACCGATATCTCAAACAACTTATCCCAATTTTTTCCAGTAACGAAAATGGTTTTAGTTTTCGAATTATATGCAATTCCATTTAATACTTCTGCGGTTTTGTTTTTGACAAATTTTCGTAAATCAGCCAAATTTAGAATTCCTTCTACTTTTCCGTTTTCTGGATTAATAATAGCTATAGCATCTTTCTGCCAAATGTTTCCATAGATTTTTCCGTTGATATATTCCAGTTCATTAACGCTTTTTATTTTACTACTTCCAGAATAAACATTAACGTAATCTAGCATTTTTTGAGTAGCAGGATCCATTTTCCAAATTTTCTCTGTTCCGTCCGATTGGTAAATGTATTTTCCATCATTGGTCATTCCCCAACCTTCAATTGGTTTGTCAAATGAAAATGTTTTTTCAAGTTTTAAAGTATTAAGATTGTAAATAAATCCAACTTTGGATTGCCATGTCAATTGAAAAATCTTTCCATTAATCATCGTAATTCCTTCTCCAAAATATTGTGAATCCATATCAACTTGCTTGAAAACCTTGCCAGTTTTGTAATCGTATTTTCTAAAATAGGCCTTTTTTCCATCTGGAGAACCCGTGCTTTCAAATAATGTATCTCTACAAAATTCCAATCCTTCGGTAAAAGATAAAGTATCATGCGGAAACGTATTCACAATTTTATAAGAGGCTAATTTCGGCGACACATTTGAAACCAATTCCACTCTTGAAGTTGTTTCTTGATTTTCTCCTTCAAAATAAACCAAGGCTTTCAAATTTTGATAGCCCAATATTTGTTTTTTAAAATCAAAAGTTATTTTTTCCAATCCCTTTTTGGATCCGATATTTTTGTCATTAATATAATAGACAACACTATCAATTTTCTTGTTTTCAGGATTTAATAATTGAAGCGAAATAACATCATCATTTGTATAAGTAGTCATAAATGATGAATTGTCAAAACTAAAATAACTTTCGGAGTTGGTTTTTGCGCCGTTGCAAGACGCCAATACTAAAGCTAATAAAATGAAGAATAGCGAGTTATATTTTTTCATAATTAAATAATTTATTGGGTTGTAATTAACCCCTCAAATGAATACCAAATTTCTGTTTGCAAACATACAAAAAGTTTGTATATTTGCAACGGCAAGTCCTACACGACCAGCTCCTGCAGAATCCCCCAGGATGGGAACATAGCAAGGGTACGTGGTTGAGCGGTGCGATGTAGGTCGCTTGCCTTTTTTTCTTTATTTATCCAAAATATTTACTTCAAATATAAATTAGTTTCTTCCCATTTGGAAGATTTTTTTTTACATTTTAATTTGTAAAATTAAATTATCTTTATCCAATAATTTTTCAATTTAGTAGGCGAATATGAAAAAAGTAGTTCTCATTACCGGAGGTTCTTCAGGAATAGGAAAAGCGATTGGTGAATATCTTCATCAAAAAGAATTCATT
>CAIJFC010000280.1 GCA_903819815.1 uncultured Bacteroidota bacterium | reverse complement strand
TGACCTTAATGCCACACCTACCCTTTTTTCGAAAAATTTAGGTTACAATCCTACGCCAACAAATTATGATTTTACTTTTTTACAAGGCCATCGATATAAAATTGAAATTCTTCAAAATACCAATCAATCTTGTGATATTGAAGCCAATTTTTCTGTGACATTATTTGATGGTTTTGAGCCAATTGATGGTTTTGGAGTTCGGCTAAAAAGCCAAAGAGACTTTCCAAACAATGATGACTCTTTTTCAAATTACAAAAGATATTATTATAAAAATAGTAACGCATTAAATGATAATTTATATAACTTAAATTTAATCAGTTTTATTCCAAAACACTCTTTAGTTATAAACAGATCCGACAATTGTTTTGAAGGTTATGTCATTGATATTTATTCTGAGTCTGCTGACATCTATAGCAATAAAAACTTCATTGAAACTTTTGACGTAGTAACGACCAGTTTTGGCGGTGATAATTTTGAAAATGGAGGTACGGAAAAATATTTTTACAAACAAATAAATGAAAATAATAATAAAATAATAGTAACAAATGATGGTTGTTGGACAGATCCTTTTACTAATAATACCGCGTGCGGACCTCCGAATGAAAATAGACCCACTGGAATTACTATTGTTAGAAACGCCAGTTATACCAATGAAGTGACTGATTTAAGTCAGTTTAATGGAAAACTGCTTTTAGAAAGAAATTTTATTAAAAAAAACAATGAAATCTTTAAAAACAAAGAAACTATTTACTCCTACAACTTAGAAAGAAGACATTTAAATAATGCCACATGTTTTATTGGAAGATCATTATTTGATATCAATACTCCTCTAAACTTTTGTCCAAACAATCCTAATGTTCCTATTTCTGCTTTATCTGATTTTTTTATGGCCTACTATTTTGTAGAAACGTTCAACTATAAATTAAATAGTATTAAAACAAAAAATTACATAGATCCAGTTCCTTTAAATCAAAACGTAGCTTATTTTACTGGAAGAGAACAAGACCTAACTATTGATTATGAATTACATGATCTGAATTTTAAAAAAATCACCACTACCCAAACCTTTGAATACGGAACTTTAAAAGGGTTGCCAACGAAAATCACAACTGATACCAGTACAGGAGACATTAATAGTACCGTGAATACCTATGTAAATCAGGCCAGTACTTTAAGCGGTTTATCTGCGGCACAATCTGCGGCTTATAATAATTTATTTGCTAATAATAGAGTCGCTTCTCCTATAGAAGTTAAACAATTTCGTAATTCGGATTTGTTGTCCAAACAGAGAACGGTATTTAAACTAGATACTTACAATCGTGCACTTCCCGAAACAATTCAAACAGCGTTAGGAGTTAATCCACTTGAAGTTAGAGCCATATTTGAAGAATATGACAATAGAGGAAATCCTACTTTGGTACTATTAAAAGACGGTACTAAAACGAAATATATTTACAATTCAAACAATCAGGTGGTGGCTAAAATTGAAAATTTTACTGGAAATGCCACAAGTATTCCTGCTGAACCCTGCCAATTGATCACGAATTTACCCAATTCATTAGTTACTCTTTATAATTATGACCCTGTTACTCAATTGTTGACTCAAATAACCGATTCCAATTGCAGGAAAACAACCTTTGTATATGATGAACTGCACCGATTAAAGCAAATTATAGATCATGACGGGAATATTCTCAAAGAATTTAATAACAATTACAGACCCAATTAAATCAAAGCCATGAAAAAAATCATCTACCTACTGCTTTTCTTTCCATTATGGGCATTAG
>CAIJFC010000279.1 GCA_903819815.1 uncultured Bacteroidota bacterium | reverse complement strand
TTATTGTGCATATTATGATGCCTATTATTATGAGGCCTATTCTTATGATGCCTATTATTACGATGCCTATTATTATGATGCCTTTTTTTATGTTGCTAATACCATAAAAACAGCAGAAACTAAATAATAATAATGAAAAAATATATCTATATAGTTTTAATAATTTTCGGTTTTTCGTCTTGTAGCGAATATCAAAAAGCCATAAAATCAGAAGATCTTACGGTAAAATTTGATGAAGCTTCAAAATTATACGAAAAAGGCAAATATTATAAAGCTTTAACACTTTTTGAACAAATGGCTCCTTCCTTTAGAGGTAAGCCAGAGGCTGAAAAGATGTTTTATATGTTTTCTCAATCGTATTATAAAACAAAACAATATTACTTGTCAGGTTATCAGTTTGAGAGTTTTGCTGCAGGATTTCCAAAAAGTGATAATATAGAAGAGGCTTCTTATTTAGGCGCAAAAAGTTATACCATGTTATCTCCAGTTTATAGTTTAGACCAAACAGATACTGAGAAAGCAATTGAAAAATTACAATCATTTATTGATGCTTATCCAAATTCTAAGTATTTGCCAGAAGCCAATGTAGTGGTTAAATCTTTAAGAGAAAAAATGGAAAAAAAAGCCTTTGAAAATGCTTACGGATACAATAAAATATCAGATTTTAAATCGGCATTAATAGCTTTAGATAACTTTATTATTGATTATCCAGGAACGCCATACAAAGAAAAAGCATTATATTATAAATTGGATTCGGCCTATCAACTAGCAATTAACAGTGTTCCTGCTAAAATGGAAGAGCGTTTAAGTGTTGCCAAAGCAGCACATGCTACCTTGTTGAAATTCAATTCAAATACAGAATACAAACAAAAAGCTGATGATATGTTAGCAAGAATTAATACAGATTTTAAACAATTTTCAAAATAATTAGAAAGTCATGGATTTAAAAAAGACGAATGCTCCAGTAAATACAATTACTTACAATAAAAGCAAGATTGAAGAGCCAACGGGTAATGTTTATGAAGCAATTACTATTATGGCAAAAAGAGCGAATCAAATTAACTCGGAAATCAAAAAAGAATTGACTGAAAAGTTGGAAGAATTTGCAACTTATAATGACAGTTTAGAAGAGGTATTCGAAAATAAAGAACAAATTGAAGTTTCTAAATTTTACGAAAAATTACCTAAACCTCACGCTTTAGCAGTTCAAGAGTGGTTGGATGATAAAATCTACTACAGAGAAACTAATAAATAAAATACAATGTCAGTTTTAAGCGGTAAAAAAATAGTACTAGGAATTTCTGGTGGAATTGCTGCTTATAAAACTGCTACATTAGTTAGGTTATTCATAAAAGCAGGTGCACATGTCCAAGTGATAATGACACCTGCTTCTAAGGATTTTATAACCCCCTTAACTTTATCAACGCTATCTAAAAGACCCGTTTTTTCTAGCTTTTACAAAGAAGAGGAAACGTTAGATTCAGAAGTTGAAAATCCAAATAAAAATTTAGAATGGAACAATCACGTCGAAATTGGTCTTTGGGCTGATTTTATGATAATTGCTCCAGCTACAGCAAATACCTTGTCTAAAATGGCAAATGGAATTTGCGATAATTTACTTATTGCAACCTATTTATCTGCTAAATGCCCAGTATTTTTTGCGCCGGCTATGGATTTGGACATGTACAAGCACCCATCAACCATTGAGAGTTTCAACAAACTTAAATCGTATGGAAATACCATCATTCCAGCAGAATCCGGAGAATTAGCAAGCGGACTTTCTGGAGAAGGCAGGATGGCAGAACCTGAAAACATTATAACTTTCATAGAAAATAAAATAGAATCGGAGTTGCCATTAAAAGGTAAGAAAATTTTAATCACTGCAGGTCCAACATATGAAGCGATAGATCCTGTTAGATTTATTGGAAATCATTCTTCAGGAAAAATGGGTTATGATTTGGCTTTGTGTGCAGCAAATTATGGAGCTTCTGTAATATTAATTTCTGGACCAACCCTAATGTCTATAAGTCATGAATTAGTTCAGGTAATTAAAATTAACTCGGCTGAGGAAATGTTTGTTCAATGTCATAACTATTTTAAAACTTCTGATGTATTTATTGGAGCTGCTGCAGTAGCCGATTACAAACCAAAAAATCCTGCACTTCATAAAATAAAGAAGTCAGAAGAAACGTTAGTTATAGAATTAGTAAAAAATAAAGATATTTTAGAATCCTTAGGTTCAATAAAGGAAAAGCAATATTTAATTGGGTTTGCATTAGAAACTGAAAACGAAATTGAAAATGCAAAGCTAAAAATTCAGAAAAAAAAACTTAGATTTGATAGTTCTAAATTCTATACAAGATAAAGGAGCTGGATTTGGTGGAACAACCAATAAAGTAACTTTAATAGATAGTAATTTTAATTTATCTCCAATGGAATTAAAATCTAAAGAAGAAGTTGCAAACGATATTTTAATTAAAATAATTGCTCATTATGATGCTTAAATTATATAGTTTTTTCTTATTATTTTTTTTTGGAATTGTTCATGCCCAACAGTTAAATTGTACTGTAAATGTGAATGCTGATCAAATTACACTTACTAACAAACAAATTTTTAGTACTCTAGAAAAATCGCTAAATGATTTTATTAATAAAACGGATTGGATTGGATTACCTTATAAACAAGAGGAAAAAATCAATTGTTCTATGTATATTACGGTAACTGCTTACGATTCTAATCAGTTTACAGCCACCATTCAAGTGCAATCTTCGCGACCAATATACAATTCAACTTATTCTTCACCAATTTTGAATTTTAATGATAAAGATTTTTCATTTAAATACAATGAGTTTGAAAATTTAAATTTTAATCCTACCAATTTTGAATCTAATTTAGTTTCTGTTATTGCTTTTTATAGCTATGTTATAATCGGAATGGATGCGGACACATTTTCAAAACAAGGTGGTAGTAAATATCTAGAAACTGCCCAAGATGTTGCAAATGTAGCAATAACTGGCGGTTATAAAGGTTGGGGTCAATCTGACGGCACTCAAAATAGATATTTTTTAATTAACGACATGCTTTCAAATACTTTCAATCCTTTTAGGGAGGCATTATTTGAATATCATTACGAAGGACTAGACTTAATGCATAACGATTTAAAATCAGCTAAACTAAAAATTAAAGCTGCTATTTCAACACTTGGTAAAATCAATGAAACTCGACCAAATGCTTTTATTACCAGAGTTTTCTTCGATGCTAAATCAGATGAAATTGTTTCTGTCTTTTCTGCTGGACCATCAATAGATAGTAGCGAATTAATTGGAAAATTGAATACGATTTCCCCGATTAACGCCTCAAAATGGTCAGAAATTAAGTATTAATAGGTTCAAATAATTTATATTAATCTCAATGCTCGCTTCACTTTCAATAAGTAATTTTGCTTTAATTGATAAATTAGGAATTGATTTTTCTGATGGATTTTCTACTATTACTGGCGAAACTGGTGCTGGAAAATCTATTTTACTAGGAGCTTTAGGATTAGTATTAGGAAAAAGAGCCGATTTAACGTCTCTTAAAAATAAAGAAGAGAAATGTGTTATTGAAGCCCATTTCCAAATTGCGAATTATAATCTTCAAGCTTTTTTTGAGTCAAATGATTTGGATTATGAAAACGAAACTATAATTCGAAGAGAAATATTACCTTCAGGAAAATCGCGTGCGTTCATAAATGATAGCCCTGTCAATCTTCAAGAATTGCAGGATTTAAGTTTGTTTTTGATAGACATTCATTCCCAACATCAAACTCAGGAACTTTCAGAAGAAATTTTTCAATTTCAAATAATTGATTCAGTTGCGGATAATCTAGAAAGCATCAATCATTATTCAGCAATTTTAAGTACTTATAAAAAGGATAAATCACAACTTGTAACACTTAATACCAAATTACAAACGCTATTAAAAGAGCAAGATTATAACACCTTTTTATTAGATGAATTGTTAGCTGCTAAATTCAAAGTAGATGAACAAGAGGAATTAGAACAAGTATATAAACAACTTAATAATGTTGAATTTATTAAGGAAAACCTAGACAAATCTTTGGCTTTAGCCAATGAAGACCAATTTGGAATTCTTCAAAATTTGAAAGAAATTAAAATTGCTTTACAGAAAACAATTTCTTTTTCAGTAGAATACCAATCATTATTTGACAGAATTAATAGCGTAACAATTGAATTTGATGACATTATCACTGAATTAAGTCAACATACTGAAAATTTAGTTCACGATCCTGAAAGTTTAGAATTGGTCAATCAAAAGTTGCAAAACATCTATAATTTGCAAAAGAAACACCAGGTAAAATCTATTGCAGAACTTTTAGACATTCAAAATGATTTAGATAATAAAGTTGTTTCTGTAGTCGAATTGGAATTTGAGATTAATAAATTGACTGTTAAAATCGAAAATGCAACATCTGAATTAGATACTTTAGCACTTAATATCCGTAACAATAGATTGCAAGCAGTCCCTGTATTATCTGAAAAATTGATATTCATTTTAGAGCAATTGGGAATGCCGAACGTTCGTTTTAATATGGAATTGAAAGAGACGGATCACTATTTTCTAAATGGAAAGGACGAATTGCAATTTTTGTTTTCTGCCAATAAAGGTTCCGACTTTGGATTGTTAAAAAAGGTAGCTTCAGGTGGTGAATTATCAAGAATAATGCTTGCTGTAAAAGCAATTTTGGCACAATATTCTAGTTTGCCAACCATTATATTTGATGAAATTGACACTGGTGTTTCAGGGGAAATTGCTAATAAAATGGCTGCGATTATGAAAGATATGAGTACTAAAATGCAAGTATTTTCAATTACACATTTACCACAAATTGCTGCTAAAGGTAAAACACATTACAAAGTTTTCAAATCAATTCAGGGAAATACGACTATATCAGAATTAAAACTACTGACATTTGAAGAAAGAATTGTTGAAATTGCCGAAATGCTATCTGGGAAAGATATTTCCGATTCCGCTTTAAATCATGCAAAAGCCTTATTAAATTAAATATTTTTTTAATTTTGCAACGCAATCAATAGAACTACTATTATTAATTAGAATAAAATAAAAAAATGATTATAGAACCAAGAATGAGAGGGTTTATTTGCTTAACAGCGCATCCAAAAGGTTGTGAGCAAAGTGTAATAAATCAAATTGAATATGTTAAATCAAAAGGATCAATTGATGGAGCTAAAAAAGTATTAGTAATTGGAGCATCAACAGGATTTGGTTTAGCATCAAGAATTACAAGTGCTTTTGGTTCAAATGCTTCAACAATTGGGGTGTTTTTTGAAAAACCACCAACAGAAGGAAAAACAGCTTCTCCAGGTTGGTATAATTCAGCAGCTTTTGAAAAATTAGCTCATGAATCAGGATTGTATGCAAAAAGCATCAACGGCGATGCATTTTCTAAAGAAGTTAAACAACAAACATTAGACTTAATAAAAGCTGATTTGGGTCAAATAGATTTAGTAATTTATAGTTTAGCATCACCAGTTAGATTAAATCCAAATACAGGTATTTTGCACCGTTCGGTTTTAAAGCCAATAGGAAGTACATTTACAAATAAAACGGTTGATTTTCATTCAGGTATCGTTTCAAATGTGAGTATAGAACCTTGCAATGAGGAAGAAATTGAAAATACGGTCGCAGTTATGGGTGGTGAAGATTGGTCAATGTGGATGGAAGATTTAAAGGCGGCAAATTTATTAGCCCCAGGCGCAAAAACAGTTGCCTATTCTTATATTGGACCTTCATTAACTGAAGCAGTTTATAGAAAAGGAACCATAGGTCGAGCAAAAGATCACCTGGAAGCAACTGCATTTTCTATAACTGACAGTTTGAAATCTATTGGTGGAACTGCGTATGTTTCTGTAAATAAAGCATTGGTAACTCAAGCAAGTTCTGCAATTCCAGTAATTCCATTGTATATTTCTTTATTGTATAAAATAATGAAAGAAGAAGGAATTCACGAAGGTTGTATTGAACAAATTCAACGTTTATTTAAACATAGATTGTATACAGGTTCTGCAATTCCAACCGATGATAAAGGAAGAATTAGAATAGACGATTGGGAAATGAGAGAAGATGTACAAGAAAAAGTGGCTAAGTTGTGGAAGGAAGCTACTACTGAATCATTGCCAAATATTGGAGATTTAAAAGGTTATACAAGTGATTTTCATAATTTATTTGGTTTCGGTTTTGATGGGGTAGATTATCAAGCTGATACTAATGAAATGGTTGACGTATCAAGTATTTCGTAATAACTATTAATAAAAAATGTATTTTTCAATAATTATTCCAGTTTTCAATCGTCCCGATGAGATAAAAGAACTTTTAGATAGTTTACTTCAAACTGACTATAAAGAAGATTTTGAAGTGGTTATAGTTGAAGATGGTTCAAGTTTGTCATGTGAAAATACAATTGATCTATTTAAAAGTAAATTAAACATAGCTTATTACAATAAAGAAAATACTGGACCTGGAGATTCTAGAAATTTCGGAATGAAAAAGGCAAAAGGGGAGTATTTTTTGATTTTTGATTCCGATTGTATTATTCCAAAAAACTATTTAACTGAAGTTTCATCACAATTAAAACAAGAATATGTTGATTGTTTTGGAGGTCCTGATCGAGCCATGTCCAGTTTTTCAAACCTTCAAAAAGCGATTGATTTTACAATGACTTCTTTTTTGACTACAGGCGGAATTCGCGGTGGTTCTGAAAAAATTGATCGCTTTCAACCACGAAGTTTTAATATGGGATTGTCTAAAAAAGCTTTTGAAACATCGGGTGGTTTTGGAAATATTCATCCAGGTGAAGACCCAGATTTATCAATTAGATTATGGAAATTGGGCTTTGATACAAAGCTATTTTCTGAAGCATTTGTTTACCACAAAAGAAGAATTGATTGGGATAAATTTTATCTTCAAGTCAATAAATTTGGTAAAGCAAGACCAATTTTGAATAGTTGGTATCCCGAATACAATAAGATAACTTACTTTTTACCTTCTATATTTATCGTTGGTTTTTATTTTTCAATATTCTTATTAATCTTCGCACAAGATTTACTTATTAAATTATATTTTATCTATTTTATAATTTTGTTTTTGGCCGCAACCTATAAAAGTAAAAATTTTATTGTTGGTTATTTATCAGTAAAAGCAGCTTGGAAACAGTTTTCGGGTTATGGTTTTGGGTTTTTAGAATCGTTCTATAAAATTTTCGTTTTAAAACAGCAACCAGAAAAAGCTTACCCTGAATTATTCTTTAAGAAATGACAAAAATAATTGGATTAACTGGCGGAATAGGTAGTGGTAAAACAACAATTGCTAATCATTTAAAATCGTTAGGAATTCCAGTTTATAATTCTGACGAGCAAGCAAAAAAAATTCTTTATTTACCTGAAACTATAAAATCTTTAAAGTCAGTTTTTGGAAATGGTATTTTCAGTAATAATTTGCTTGACAAAGAAAAACTATCCAAACTTGTATTTAATTACCCTATTCAATTAAAATTACTTAATCAAATTATTCATCCAGCAGTTAAAGTTGATTTTGATAAGTGGCTTTTCGCAAATAAAAATGCTAAACTTGTAATCAAAGAAGCCGCAATTTTATTTGAAAGCGGAAGTTATAAAGATTGTGATGCGATAATTTCCATTTCTGCCCCTCAAGAATTGAGAATTCAAAGGGTAATTAATAGAGATCTTGCTACATATGAAGAAGTAATGTCTAAAATTAACAACCAGTGGACTGACGACATGCGAAACAAAAAGAGTGATTATGTAATTGATAATCAAGATATTGAAGTTGCGTGCGCACAAACACAAAAAATCATTACAATTTTATTAAATTACTAAAAAAAGCTTTAATTGTTAATGTTTGGTTAATATATTAATGGAATAAGTGTTAAAATATTAAATTTGATTGATGAATAAATTATTTTTCCGTTTACTGATTGTCTTAATGAGTTTATCCCTAATTGGGATAATATTAGTTCAAGTTTATTGGTTTAATTCTTCTTTTCAGAACAATGATGAGCAATTTCGTTTTCACGTTCAGCAAGCGATTGTAAATGTTTCTAATAAATTACAAAAAAGAGAAGCATATAGTTTTTATGATAAATACAATCGTTTTAAAGACAGTACCGGAAAAGCGCCTCAAAAGAATGATTTATTAGAATTTTATTATGTTCAAAAGAACACCCAAACTAATGAAACAATAATTTATTCGAATAGTATTATAGCAGAAGATTATTCCATTTCATCTTCTATTTTTAATAAAAAAGTAGATAGTGTTAAATTAAAGAGTTTTTCTTCTAAAAGAACAACTGAAATTTATAATGATAATAAAATTGATAATTCAGTTGTTCAAAATAGTGTAATGCCGGATTCTAAAATTCAAAAATCAGGGAATTTAGATATTTTAGATAATGCTCAGTTTGAGATTTTTTTTAAAGATATTGCTTCAACAATGCCAATTCAAGAAAGAGTTTCTAATGAAATTCTTCAAAAATTATTGTTGAATGAATTGGATGAGTTTGGTATTAAAACGCCATTTGAATATGGTATTTACAGTAATGGTTTAGCGACAAAAATTAAATCAGAGAAGTTTAATTACGACAAACATAATACCTATTCAATACCTGTATTTACAGATAACGAAGGCGCAAGTTCTTACCAATTATTAGTTAGTTTTCCGCATAAAAAAACATTTTTGTTTTCGGAATTGTTAGGAATTACTGTATTATCAATAATATTTACATTGATAATTATTATTGCATATTCCAGTGCTTTAAATCAATTGATTCGTCAAAGACAGATTTCTGAAATTAAAACAGATTTCATTAATAATATGACTCATGAATTTAAAACTCCGATTGCAACTATTAATTTAGCTTTGGATGCTATTAAAAACCCAAAGATAATTGATGATAAGGATAAGGTACTGCGCTATTTACAAATGATAAGAGATGAAAATAAACGAATGCATGCGCAAGTTGAAAATGTTCTTAGAATTTCAAAATTAGAAAAAAGAGAATTAGAAATTAGTAAAGAATCTATTAATATACATGAGATAATTGATGATGCTGTTGAGCATATTAATTTGATAATTGAAGACCGTCAAGGATCAATTATAACACATTTTGAGGCAACAAGAACATCAGTTTTATTAAATGATGTTCATTTTACGAACGTGATCGTAAATATATTAGACAATGCAATCAAATATTCGCCAGAGTTACCAGTAATTGATATTTATACTGAAAATGTAAAAGACTTTATAATAATTAAAATTAAAGATCAAGGTACAGGAATGAGTAAAGTTGCTCAAAAAAGAATATTTGAAAAGTTCTATAGAGAACACACAGGTGATCTACATAACGTTAAAGGCCATGGATTAGGATTGGCATATGTTAAGAAAATTGTAGAAAATCATGATGGTGAAGTTTATGTAGAAAGTGAAAAAGGAAAAGGAAGTACATTTATAATAAAATTACCACTAATTAATTAATAACACTATGGAAACAGACAACAAAAAAATTCTTTTAGTAGAAGACGATCAAAATTTCGGAGCCATTTTAAAAGACTATTTAATGCTAAATGATTTTGATGTTACATTGGCAAAAAATGGTATGGAAGGTTTTGAAAAATTCAAAAAAGACACCTACGATTTGTGTATTCTAGATGTAATGATGCCTTATAAGGACGGATATACGCTAGCAAAAGAGATTAGAGAAAAGAATAAAGAAGTGCCTATTGTTTTTTTAACTGCTAAATCTATGAAAGAGGACGTGTTGAAAGGATATAAAGTAGGTGCAGATGATTACTTAAATAAACCTTTTGATTCGGAGGTTTTATTGATGAAAATTAGAGCTATAATTCAAAGAAAATCTTCAGACACAAAAACGGATGCTACAAAATTTGAATTCCAAGTAGGTGGTTTTCATTTGAATTCTAAATTGCGCTTCTTGACGTTTAAAGATCAAGAATCGATTAAATTATCTCCTAAAGAAAATGAATTACTAAAACTATTAGTACTTTATGAAAATGACTTAATGCCAAGAGAATTAGCATTGACTAAAATATGGAGAGATGACAATTACTTTACTTCAAGAAGTATGGATGTTTATATTGCTAAACTTAGAAAATACCTAAAACTGGATGTAGATGTTGAAATTTTGAACATTCACGGTGAAGGATTTAGATTAGTGATCAAAAATAAAGTTGCAGATAAATAAATTTTTAAAAACTCCGAGAAATCGGAGTTTTTTATTCTAAGTTAATTTCTAAGACAAAACTAGTTTTAGTTTCTTTTGAAATAGTGAACTGAATTCGTTTTGCATTCTCATGTCTATTAATTTGAACAAAATCTTTTAATGATAGTTCTTTCAAAAAATTCATTTCAATTGATTTTATTTTTTGATTCAAAATTAATTCAGGAGTAACATAATCCAAACACCATTCTAGATATTTTACATTGTTAACATGATTTACAATATCTAAATCGGATAAAACGACTTCTTTTTCATTGATTTTTTCTACGGAATCTTCAACAATAATTTTAGATAAACTTATATCGGTAGCTTTTCTTTCTTGAAACAATTCGAAGTGAGAAATGGGTAATTTTAATTCTTCAGGTCTTCTAACTTTAGTATTAAAAACTACCCAAAAAGTTTCAGAGCCAATTATTTTTCTTTCATTTAAAACTACTTCAATAGCTCTAATTGAACGAGAATTTTCAAGACTATTGATCCAAGTATTTATTGTGATTACGTCTTTCCATTTTGGTAATTCTGTAATTTCAATGCGCATTCTACTTAAAACCCAAGCTTGATTAAACGCCTGCATATCAGAAAAACTAATTCCACCCAATTCGGAATGTGCAGCAGCTGTTAGCTGTATTAAATTGCATAAATCGGTGTATTTTAGATAACCATTTGGATTGCATTGGGTAAAATTGATTTCCCAATCTTTACTTAAAACGGATGTGAATTCATTTGAAATTGGCATGGTCTATTTTTTTATTTATAAATTCGATGATTTCATGAATGTTCACATTAAATTCAAACCATTTAGTTTCTGAGTTTCTCTTGAACCATGTTAGTTGTCGTTTTGCAAATCGGCGGGTATTTTTTTTAATTTCTTCAATGGCAAATTCTAACGTTATTTCATCATCAAAATAACTAAATAATTCTTTGTATCCAACAGTTTGCAGAGCGTTTAAGTCTTTTTGTGGATAAACATTTTTTGCTTCTGCCAATAAACCTTCAGTCATCATAATAACTACACGTTGGTTTATTCGGTCATAAATCACTTCTCTTTTAGCTTCTAAACCGATTAAAATAGGAGTGAAGTTTCTTTGATTTTTTTTCTGACTTAAAAAAGAGGAATAGGGTTTTCCAGTTCCAATGCAAACTTCTACAAAACGCATCATTCTTTGAGGATTTAATAGCGTTTGTGGATTTTTTTGAGTTAGCTCATTATAATAAGTTGGATCTAGATTTCTTAAGTTTTCTTGTAAATAGACCATCCCATTTAATTCGTATTCCGCTATTACAATATTTCTAATGTTTTTGTCAATTTCAGGAATAGCATCGAATCCTTTTAAAATGGCATCTACGTACAATCCTGACCCACCTACAAGTATAACAAAATCATTGGTTTTATAAAGTTCATCAAGTTTGGATAAGGCTTCTTTTTCAAAGTCACCCACGTTATAATTATCAAATATGGATTTGTTATGTATAAAATGATGTTTTGCAGATGAAAGATCTAATTCGTTTGGAACTGCTGTACCAATAGTCATTTCTTTAAAAAACTGTCTGCTATCACATGAAATAATCTCACAATTGAAATGTTTGGCCAACACAATACTTAAGGAAGTTTTTCCTATAGCTGTTGGCCCAACGATGGTGATTAAGTACTTCATATTTTTTAGCCCGGATAGCAGTGAAAATCCCATTTTATTGCTCGGTACGAAGCAAAAAATGGATTGCAACGAATAGCCGGAATTAGCTCCAAATAAAATTAAAATTTTACAATTTTTAATAATTTATTTTTACGAATTTGGCTTTGAATAATGTTTCTGGCGTCCCGATTATTTTGCATTGGAATGATAATATTCTTCAGAATTTCAATTTTTTGAATCTGATAATTTAAATCATAAAACGCATATCCTCTATAAATTCCATTTTCAATTAACACCGCGCTACGTTCGTGAATCGTTCTGCCTTTATCTTTAAGAATTATGTTTTGATCTTCAAAACTATTTTTAGAAATAAACGCTAAAACCCTTGAATTATAGACTTCGGGAGTTATTTCACCGATACAAGCGCCGTCACATTCTTTAATTTTGTTTTGGAAACATGCGTTATTCGTTACGTATAATCCAGTTAATTTTTGACACAATTGATAATCAGCAGTGATTCGGAATAATGTATTTTTTGCTTCCTGTAGGGTTGAAAAAGAGGTGATTTCTTTTTTTCGTCCATCTGCTTTTTGTAATTTTAAATTTAAGTAACCATTTTTGTCTTCTTCAGCATACAATGCAATGTTGAATAAGTTCTTTCTTTGCGCTCGATTGAATATTGGTTTATGTATTTTAATTTCTTCGCTTTCCTTCAATAAAGCAATTAATTCACTTCCGGTTTCTTCATAAGTTACTTTAAAAACTTGTGATTGAATTTTAACTGATTTTTTATCAGTTCCAGTAAAATGCTGGTTGATTCGTTTTTTTATGTTTTTACTTTTACCAATATATAGTATCTTACCTTCTTCATTATGAATATAATACACACCAGTATTTGAAGTAACACTTTCAATTATTGAAAATAACTTTGGAGTAATTCCTTTAAGTACTTCTGTTTTAATTAGCTTTTGCACTATTGATTTTTCGGTGTCTTTAGCGAGTAATAACTGAAATAATTTTAAGGTCGCCAATGCATCACCACTCGCGCGATGTCTGTCGGCTATCGGAATTCCTAGAGCACGAACTAGTTTTCCTAAGCTGTGCGAAGGTTGTTCGGGCAATAATTTTTGTGATAATTCAACGGTGCAAAGCGTCTGCTTTTTAAAATCGAAGCCTAATCTTTTGAATTCTGTTCGTAAAATTCGATAATCAAAAGCGGTGTTATGAGCTACTAATACGCAGTCATTTGTAATTTCAATTATTCGTTTCGCGACTTCATAAAACTTGGGAGCGCTTTTTAACATAGCATTGTTGATGCCTGTTAATTTTACTACAAAGGGTTGAATTGGAATTTCAGGATTTATCAAACTTATAAATTGATCCACTATTTCGTGGCCGTCAAATTTATAAATGGCAATTTCTGTAATTCCCTCTTCGTTGAATTGTCCACCAGTAGTTTCTATGTCGAGAATAGCGTACATAAGTCAGCCTCCTAGCTCCCGAAGGGGAAATTAAAAATGTTAGTAAAAATATATTTTTCCATATTATGCGATTCCCCCTTCGGGGGTTAGGGGGCTTCGTCCTCCAAAGATACTACTTCCAATTCGAACCATGGTACTTCCGCACTCTATTGCAAGTTGGTAGTCGCCTGACATTCCCATGGAAAGAATTGACAATTGACAATTAACAATTGATAATGACTTTTTAGTGTCAAAAATCGATTTTAAATGTTCGAATTCTTTCTGGATTTGGAATTGGTTATCTGTAAAAGTTGCCATTCCCATTAATCCCACAATTCTTATATTGTTCATTACTTTAAAGGATTCAGAATCTAATAAATTGTTTAATTCATCTTCATTTAAACCAAATTTGGTTTCTTCTTCTGCAATATGTATTTGAAGTAAACAATCAATTATTCGATTATTTTTCAAGGATTGTTTGTTGATTTCTTCTAATAATTTCAAGCTATCAACTCCGTGAATCAAACTCACATAAGGCGCCATGAATTTCACTTTATTGGTTTGAATATGACCTATCATATGCCATTGAATATCTTTTGGCATTTGTTCCCATTTTTCAGTCATTTCTTGGATTTTATTTTCTCCAAAAACGCGTTGACCAGCATTAAAAGCCACCATCAAATCAGTAACTGGTTTGGTTTTTGAAACTGCAACAAGAATTACATTTTCAGGTAATGCCGATTTTATTTTGAGTAAATTTTCTTTTATTGACATTTAATATTCAATTAAGAAAGGAATTGTTTTGCAATTTTCTCTGCTTTTTTACTCTCGCTGTAATCATAGAACCCTTCACCAGATTTTGAACCTAATTTTCCAGCGCGAACCATATTTACTAAAAGTGGGCAAGGAGCGTATTTTGGATTTTTGAATCCGTCATACATAACATTTAAAATGGCTAAACACACGTCTAATCCAATAAAATCAGCTAATTGCAATGGTCCCATTGGTTGTCCCATTCCTAATTTCATAACCGTATCAATTTCATATACACCAGCCACTTTATTGTATAAGGTTTCAATAGCTTCATTTATCATTGGCATCAAAATTCTATTAGCAACAAAACCAGGATAATCATTAACTTCAACGGGAGTTTTACCTAATTTTTCGGATAAATCCATTATGATTTTAGTAACTTCATCAGAGGTATTGTAGCCACGAATAATTTCTGCCAATTTCATAATGGGCACAGGATTCATAAAGTGCATGCCTATAACTCTTTCAGGATGAGCTACAACGGCACCTATTTGCGTAATTGAAATAGAAGAGGTATTGGTGGCCAAAATCGTATTGTGTGAACAAACTTCGTTCAGTTGTTTAAAAATATTTAGTTTTAATTCTACATTTTCTGTGGCAGCTTCAACCACTAAATCAACACCTACAACCCCATCTTTTATATCAGTATAAGTGATAATATTGGAAATAGTTTTGAATTTATCTTCTTCAGTAATTGTTCCTTTGGCAACCATTCGATCCAAATTAGTAGCAATAGTCGCCATTCCATTATCCAATGATTTCTCTGAAATATCTATTAGTTTTACGGTAAATCCGCTTTGAGCAAAGGTATGAGCAATACCATTCCCCATAGTTCCAGCTCCAATTACAGCTATTATTTTCATATATTATTTATTAAAACAATCAATTATTTGATAAGCAACTCGTAAAGCATTTGTTCCTTGTTCTAAAGTGACAACTGGAGATGTATTGTTGTTTATAGCCTCCGCAAAAGAATTAAGTTCGTCTAAAATGGCATTATTTTGTTCTACATCAGGATTTGCAAAATAGATTTGTTTTTTTACACCTTCCGCATTTTGTAAAATCATATCAAAATCACCAGGAACTTCAGGAGCATCTTTCATTTTTACGACTTCACATTTTTTCTCAAGAAAATCAACAGAAATATAAGCATCTTTTTGGAAGAATCTTGATTTGCGCATGTTTTTCAATGAAATTCGGCTTGCAGTTAAATTGGCAACACAACCATTTTCGAATTCAATTCTAGCATTGGCAATATCAGGAGTTTCACTAATTACAGAAACTCCACTTGCATTAATCAATTTAACTTTAGAAGGAACTACACTCAAAATCGCATCAATATCGTGAATCATCAAATCTAAAACTACTGGAACATCAGTGCCACGAGGGTTAAATTCTGCCAATCTATGTGTTTCAATAAACATTGGATTTTCAATCATATCCTTTGTAGCAATAAATGCAGGATTAAATCTTTCTACATGACCAACTTGCCCTTTTACTTTATATTCATTTGCTAAAGCAATAATTTCTTCCGCCTCAGCGACAGTATTTGAAATAGGTTTTTCGATAAAAACATGTTTCCCTGATTTGATTGCCACTTTAGCACATTTATAATGAGAAAGAGTAGGGGTAACAATGTCAATAACATCCACAGCGTGAATTAAAGTCGCTATGGTGTGAAATTGTTTGTAGCCAAACTCTTCCGCTATTTTTGCACCATTTTCATGATTTTCATCATAAAAACCTACCAATTCATATTTATCTGATTGTTGTAATAATCTTAAATGTATTTTTCCGAGATGTCCAGCACCTAAAACTCCTACTTTTAACATAACTAAATATTTTCAACAAAAATAGTAATAAAATGATTATTATTTATTGCATTTAAAATTAAATACATCATGTCAATTAACAATTACTTTCATAAATTTACGTCATAAATAATAATTAGTTTTGAAAGATACAGCCAAACATCAAGGACTTAGAAATCAGCTCGTGAAATTGTTGCAAGAAAAAGGGATTGTTGATAAAAACGTATTAAAAGCAATTAGCACTATTCCACGACATCTGTTTTTAAATTCTAGCTTTGAAGATTATGCTTATCAAGATAAAGCGTTTCCAATTGGCTCAGGACAAACTATTTCTCAACCTTTTACCGTTGCTTTCCAAAGCCAATTATTAGAAATTAAAAAAGGTGATAAAATTTTGGAAATAGGAACAGGCTCAGGCTATCAAACTGCAGTTTTATTTTTTATGGGAGCCAAAGTTTATAGTGTAGAACGACAAAATGAGTTGTTCAAACAAACATCAGCTTTGTTGCCAAAATTAGGAATTCGTCCCAAACATCTTTCATTTGGGGACGGTTACAAAGGATTGCCAAATCATGCCCCTTTTGACAGTATTATAGTGACAGCCGGAGCTCCTACAATTCCAAAACCACTAATGGCGCAATTAAAAATTGGTGGAAAGTTGATTATTCCAGTTGGGGATGAAAATCAAATAATGATTAAACTTATTAGAAAAAACGAAACCCAATTTGAAAAACATGAATGCGGTGATTTTAAATTCGTACCTTTATTAGAAGATAAAAAATAAAACAAAAACCCCGTAATCTCGAGGTTTATTGCCCAATAATATTTAAATAACGCTCCAAACTTTCTTTCTCAATTTGAGCAATAAACATCAAAAAATCTTCTTTGTTGTTTTTAGTTTGAGCAGTTTCAAGCGAATTATAGTATTGCATTCTATTTTCGTAATCCCCTTTTATATTAGCAATTACATAACCATGTTGTAGCAAAATAAGGTTCATTACTAAACGAGAACTTCTACCATTTCCATCAATAAAAGGATGAATTGTTACCATTCTTTCATGAAGCTCTGCAGCCAATAGAACCGGGTGTAATCTCTTTTTATTGGATTCATACCAAATAAAGAAATCCTCCATTTCTTTGGCGACTAAAAAAGGTTGCGGTGGTAAATGCGAACTTCCTTTAATCATGACTTGAACTTTTCTATATTTCCCAGCATCTTCAGGTTGAATACCTCTCAAAATCAAATTATGTATAGAAAGTACTTCTCGCTCGTTTAAAGGTGAATTTCTTTCCATTAAATGCTTGATATAAACAATTGCTTCTTGATGATTGATAACTTCAAGATGTTCTCTCATGCTTTTGCCTGAGATTGTTAACCCTTCATTTATAACTAAATCTGTTTCTCGAAGTGTTAAAGTATTTCCCTCAATTCGATTACTTTCAAAGGTATATTCTAATTCTAAAGCCTGAGCAATTTTAAAACTATCAAGCTTTCTAAAATTATCTAGTTTAGCTTTTAAGGCATCTATTTCATTGATAATTGTTGTTAAATTATTAGAAATTTTTCTCTTGATAATTCCGTAATTATTTTCAACTTCTTCTCGAACAATATTCATTGCTTTTAATGCAAATTCATCGTTGCCAATTTCGTATAACAATTTTTCTTTGAACCAAGCAATCATTATATTTTCTAAATCTATTTCTAATAGTGATGCTAACTTTATTACTTGTTCTTTAGTAGGTTTTCTTGAACCACTTTCAAACTTACTTATAAGCGCCTGATCGATACCTAGTAGTTGAGCTACTTCTCTAGTTTTCAATCCTTTTTTCTCTCTAGCTACTCTTAATAAAGTTTTCATTTTAGTTATTTTAAATGTCAAGACAAATTTAGTCATTTTTTATCAGAAAAAAAACTTTTTTCAATATTCTTTTTTTATTCGATCTAAATCTCTCTTTGTATCTTGTTCTTTTAAGGATTCTCGTTTGTCATAAGTTTTTTTGCCTCTACAAAGACCTATTTCTAATTTTGCGATACCTTTTTCATTGGTAAATAATTTTAAAGGTACAATTGTTAATCCTTTTGCTTGAACACTTCTTTCCAATCCTTTAAGTTCTCTCTTATTTAAAAGTAATTTTCTTTCGCTCCGTGCTTTATGATTGAATTGATTTCCATAAGTGTATTCTTCGATATAGGTATTTATCGCAAAAAGTTCGATGCCATTAAATTCACAAAAACTTTCTGTAATATTTGCTTTGCCAAGACGTATTGATTTTATTTCTGTTCCAGCCAAAACAATTCCAGCGGTATATGTTTCGATTATTTCGTAATCAAATCTCGCTCTTTTGTTTAATATGTTAATAGTTTTCAGCATCTAGGTGCAAATGTACGATAACAATTCATTAATTTTGTTGGTATACAAGATCTTTTTAAATTCTTAAATAACACTTATTTATTTTATGTCAAACAATAATCCCGATCCACTTCATGGTGTTACTCTGCAAAAAATAATGGAGTATTTGGTTGATTATTATGGATTTCACACACTTGGTGAATTAATTAAAATAAAGTGTTTTATTTCTAATCCAAGTGTAAAATCAAGTCTTACCTTTTTGAGAAAAACAGACTGGGCTAGAAAAAAAGTAGAAGAATTATATATTAAATCTTTACGATAATTTTCTGTGTTTCCAGCGTTTATGAGTCCAAAGATAATATTCTGGTTTTTCATAAATTTGTTTTTCAACCATTTTTAAAAACCGGTCTGTAATTTCATAATTAGGCTCTTCTTTAGCATTTTCAGACAATACTTCTAACTCAGCTACATAAAAACCTCTTCCTAATTTTTTTGTTCTTAAAAAAAGAACATTCATATCGTATTTTTTTGCCAACATTTCACCTCCGGTGTGAATTGGAACTTCAATTCCCATAAATTTATTCCAGTGAAAGAAAGAACCCAATTTTGGAGATTGATCACTAATCAAACCATAAAGACCAAGTTTTTTATTTCTATAATTAGTACCCATTGTTGGAATTGTTTCCTTGGTTGTGATTAATGTAGCTTTAAATTTTGATCTAATGTCGCGAACCAATTTGTCAAAATAGCGGTTGTTAATTTTTTTATAAACAGCATATCCTTCAAATGAAATTTTACTATTTAATGAAACTGCCCATTCATAACTTGCATAATGTGCACAAAGCAAAGCGATACTTTTTCCTTTTTTCTCCAAATCGTGATAAACTTCGATATTTTTAAATTTATATCTTCTCTCCATTTCACTCTCAGAAATGGTTAGCGTTTTGATCATTTCCAAAAAAACATCACACATGTTTTTATACGATTTTTTTT
>CAIJFC010000278.1 GCA_903819815.1 uncultured Bacteroidota bacterium | reverse complement strand
TGTTTTATTTCTGCCCTAGGATTTTCTCAAGTCTCTTGGCAAGGAGGGGTGACTCCTGAATCCAATCAATCGGCAACAATTTTATTTGATAAAACGGGAACTGGACTAGCTGCTTACACCGGAACTATTTATGCACATACAGGAGTTACTTTAAACGGAACCGCTTGGTCAAATGTAATTGGAAGTTGGGGAAACAACACTGCTCAACCGGCATTAACTTTAGTTTCTGGAAATATATATAAATTAGTATTAACACCTACTGTTCTTTCTTATTACGGAGTTGCAACTGGTGTAGTTACAAAAATAAATGTAGTTTTTAGAAGTGATACAGGTTCATCACAAACAGTAGATTTAGAATTAAATGTTGGTGCATTCCAATCTACATTGGTTCAACCCTTACTTAATAGTACTACTGTAATAAATTCAGGAGGAAGCGTATCTATTTCAGCCAATAATACAGGCGGAAATGCTAGTTATAACTTAAAAGCAAATGGAGTAAGTATCAATACTGTAGCCAGCGCAACTACTTATACTTATACTCATTCAAATATCACAATTAATCAAAACTATGAATTGGTTATTTCATTAGGTGGAGCAACTCAATCTAAGTTTTTTAATGTAATGGTTAACCCAGGCACTGTAAATCAGGCGCTACCCTCAAGCACATTAGTAGATGGAATAAATTATAATTCAGATACGTCTAAGGCAACTTTGGTAGTAGACGCACCTGGAAAAGATTTTGTTTATGTGGCGGGAAGCTTTAACAACTATCAACCTACGGCTAACTTTGCAATGAAAAAAGACCCTGTTTCAGGGAAATTTTGGTTAGAATTAACAGGGCTAACCCCTGGAACAAATTATAATTATCAATATTGGGTAGTAGACATGACACCAATTGCAGGTTCCCCGGTATTAGTAAAAACAGCAGATCCCTATTCAACTTTGGTTTTATCACCATTTGATGATCCTTATATTCCAGCTTCTAATTATCCAAATATTCCAACTTACCCAACAGGTCAAGAAAGAGAAGTTACGGTGTTAAAAACCGGTGAAGCGCCATACAATTGGCAAGTAACCAATTTCAATAAACCTAAAAAAGAAGATTTAATAGTTTATGAAGTTTTGATAAGAGATTTTGATGAAACTAGAAGTTTTCAAGGATTGATCAATAGAATTAATTATTTCAAAAACTTAAAGATTAATGCAATTCATTTAATGCCTGTAATGGAATTTGAAGGAAATGAAAGTTGGGGTTACAATAGTGTTTATCATATGGCTTTAGATAAATTCTATGGTTCTAAGGAAAAAATGAAAGAATTTGTAGATTTATGTCACCAAAATGGTATAGCCGTAATTCTAGACTTAGCTTTAAATCATGCTTTTGGAAGAAACGCAATGAATAGAATGTGGATGAATGATCCTGATGGCGATGGATGGGGCGGACCTGCATCTGATAGTCCGTATTTTAACATGGTTGCAACGCATAGTTATAGTGTTGGAAGTGATTTTAATCACCAACAATCACGCACTCAAAATTATGTAAAACGCGTCGTAAAACAATGGATTGAAGAGTTTAAAATTGATGGATTCCGTTGGGATTTAACCAAAGGATTTACACAAAATGCTACCGGTAGTGATGCTAATACAAATGCTTATCAGCAAGATAGAGTAGATATTTTGAAAAACTATGCTGATTATTCTTGGAGTTTAGACCCAACACATTATGCTATTTTCGAACATTTAGGCGCCGATAATGAAGAAAAAGAATGGGCAAACTATAGATTGTCAGAAACACCAAGTAAAGGGGTAATGATGTGGAGCGAAATGACGTATGCCTATACTCAACTTATTGAAGGGTATGCTACTGGAGCAGATATTTATAGAATTGGTAGCGATGCGCATTCCGGATTTTTAGGAAAAAGAGTAATGGGTTATCCAGAAAGTCATGATAAAGAAAGATTAATGTATAGCGCGATGACTTATGGAAATTCTGGCGGAACGGCTTCTCCTTTTGGAAATTTGAACAATGCTTTGGGTAGAATGTCTTCAATTGGCGCTACCTCATTATTAGTACCAGGACCTAAAATGATTTGGCATTTTGGTGCTTTAGGGATGCAGAATTCAATTTACGATTGTAATAATGGCACTGTAAATACCGAATCTGATCCTACCCCTGGAGATTGTAAACTAAACACAAAACCACAGCCTCAATGGACTGGAAACTGGTTGGCAGTTACAGAAAGAGCTAAAATTTATAACGATTGGGCTAAAATGAACTCTTTAAAAATTAACGAACCTGTTTTTGAAGGAAGTTATTCAATTAGCCCGGATGGAAATAATGTGAAGCAAAGAATTTACATTTATGATAATGCTTTGCCGTCAACTCAATTGAAAAACGTGGTGGTATTGGCAAACTTTTCTGTAGCCAATTTGACTATTGTACCCTCATTTCCGTATACTGGAACATGGTATAATTTGATGGACAACACAAGTATTAACGTTACAGATGTAAACGCTCCAATTTCTATTAATGCGGGTCAGTACTTTGTTTATGGAAATAAATTACCTGCATTAAGTATCAATGACAATGAAATTACTAAAGCGATTAGCCTTTCTCCAAATCCAACTTCAAATTATTTTACATTAAGTGCGAATACTACTAATGTTGAAATTTATTCGATGACGGGACAATTGGTGAAAAATTTTAAAAGCAATTTTAGTAGTGAATCACAATTTGAAATAGGCGAGTTGAACAATGGAATTTACCTAGTTAAGATTATAGATACTAACGATAGAGAAGTTATTTTAAAGTTAGTTAAAAAATGATTTTTTGTTAGTTGTTATTAAAACTACCTGTTTCGGCAGGTGGTTTTTGGATTTACTAGG
>CAIJFC010000277.1 GCA_903819815.1 uncultured Bacteroidota bacterium | reverse complement strand
TTTCTTCTTCCAAATCATAATCATCTTGAAGTCCAAGCCAAAACTTTGCGCTTGTGCCTAAATATTTAGAAAGTCTCAAAGCTGTATCGGCAGTAATTCTACGATTTCCATTAAGAATTTTACTAACGGTTTTCGTGTAGGCGCCTGTTGTAATATCGCTTACACACTGTTATGGGCTGGATTAATTTTTCTCCCATTTCCCGGATTCTGATCTATAAGGAATAGTATGTGTCCATTTAAATCTATCAGGTTTGGATCCAAATAACGTCCATCTTTCTGATTGTTCAATTTGTCCTCCACATCCACCACCTCCATTTGTCATCTCAAGAGTATAATCAATAAGGCCGTCATTATCAATGTCTTTTATTATTAATGGCTGGTTATTTAAATCCCAGCTCCAAGTTGAAAGAGGCGAATCTGACTCCTTTGAGTAAGCTGAAAGACTATTGATTCCCTCCTCTATTCGATATGATTCACAAACTATCTCAAGCAAGTTTTTTTTTAGAATTGGGTACAACTGCTTAAAATTTAAAATGGTCTCATTCTTTGGAATATTTATAATTTTTTTTTCTTTCAAATCTGAATTTACAATTGAGTCTTGCTTCGCTTTATCAGCCATAGCTAAAGAGTCTTCGTATGCTTTAATAATTTTAGCTTTTTCTTCAGGGCTTGAGCTACCATTTCCACAACTTAGAAGAAAAAATGTCCCTAATACCAATACCATAAAAATTGTCGTTTTTTTTTTCATTTTGTTTTGCGTAATCGCCACTTTTGTTTGATTATGTCCCGTTTATTAGAGAGGGGTCTGGCCTCCACTTTTTAATCATTATTTTCTGTCACTTTGGGTGGTCATCCCTTTGGATTTCGCAGACCGTCTTAATTTTTTAACTTGCCATTAGCGTTTTGCGCACAGGCGCATACCCTTTTCGGGTTGCGCTTGTGAGCTGTTATGGGCTGGTTTACTCATTTGACAGCACTTCGTCACTACATTCAAATGCGAGTTTTTCACAACCTTTTTCATCTTGATCTGCTTCGTAATAAGAAGAGTAGTTAGCTTCACATTTACTAAGATAGCATTCTATCCATTTTGATTTATTATCACCAAAGTTTGATAGTTCTTCTACTGCATACATATCCTTTCGAAATTTTTGTTTATCAGTTTCTGACCAATTCCCTTTTTTGCTTCCATTACATCCATTGAATATTAGCGATATAACAACTAGAAATATCATTAAAATCGATTTTATTTTCATCATATGATTAATTTATTTCTACTGATAAGGTTTTTCGAAATTCACCCCGTTTTTTAAAGTGGGTTCTAGTCTCCACTTTTGATTGTCACTTTACAAAATATTTTAAGAACTAGCAAAGTTGTCCTTTGGTGGCTCTCTTGTCTGTCTGCTATGTCTGTTTAACTTGCCTATAACTAGTATATAGGCGAGACTAACTTTCGCTTATCACCCCATTTCTGGATAGATTGACGAAGGTTTGTTTCGTATTATTTATTTCAAATATAATATTAAATTCTTACAAATCATCAAAAGGACTTTTAATTTGTTGGATGCTCTTCGTACTCACATGAGTATATATTTATGTGGACTTGCTGCTACTGTGCTCGAAATTACGTGCTAAAAATGTTTAATCCAGTAGTAATCTCAAATAGTTTCACACTCTTATTAGGAGAGGGCCGGGGAGAGGTTTTTTTTCTAAATCTTCTTCACATATTGCGTGATAATCACAATCGTTTGTCCGTCTACGCGACCTTCAATATATTCCGCATTTTCGTGATCCAACCGAATGTTTCTAACCGAGGTGCCTTGTTTGGCAACCATACTCGAACCTTTTACTTTCAAATCTTTTATTAAAACTACCGAATCTCCGGTAGCTAAAATAACGCCATTTACATCGCGATGTACCACCTTATTTTCGTCGTCTTCGCCTTCGCCAGTTGCTTGCGCCCAGGCTAAAGTTTCGTCATCAAGATACATCATATCCAATAATTCTTTTGGCCATCCGGCTGCTCTCAAACGACTTAACATTCTCCAAGCCACAACTTGTACTGCTACATTTTCGTTCCACATGCTGTCGTTCAAACAACGCCAGTGGTTTAAATCTTCGTTTCCTGGGTTTTCAATTTGGTCGATACACGTTTTGCAAGTCAAAATATTTTCGTCTAATCCGCCTTTTTTTGTAGGTAATACAACAAATACTTTTAAGTTTTCGGTGGCTGCACACAATTCACATTTAGATTCGCTGCGTTTGTTCAGGGCTCTTTCCATAATTTATTTTTAGGGTGCGAAAGTACATTTATATATACCCTTCCGCAAATAGTATTTCGTTTCTATTTTTATTCTTTTATTCGAACAGCTTTTGGAACGAGTTTGTCATATTCGCCGCCATTTCTAATCACATCACGTACAATGCTAGAACTGATATAGGAAGTTTTAGCAGCCGTTAGTAAAAATACGGTTTCTATTTTGGAGAGTTTTCTGTTGGTGTGGGCAATGGCTTTTTCAAATTCAAAGTCGGCTGGATTTCTCAAGCCACGAAGAATATAGTTGGCCTTTATTTTCGAACATAAATCGATGGTCAAACCTTCATAAGTAATAACCGAAATTTTAGGTTCTTTTTTAAAGGTTTCCTCAATAAATCTCTTGCGTTCTTCTAAAGAAAACATATATTTTTTTTCAGAATTCACTCCAATGGCGATCACAATTTCATGAAATAGTGGAATGGCCCTTTTGATAATATCTTCGTGTCCTAATGTTAAAGGGTCAAATGATCCCGGGAAAACGGCTTTTTTCATAAGTTTTTTGGGTGATTAGGTTAAATTAGGTTCAAAGGTTCAGAGGTAAATTTTATACTTTTTATTTATTTAAAGCCAATTCAATTGCGTTGGTGAACAAATCTTCTAATGAAATTCCGGCGACTTTAGCTTGTTGCGGAATCAAACTTTCGGTGGTTAAACCCGGAATGGTGTTCATTTCCAGCATGTGTGGTTCCCCGTTTACAATGATGAATTCACTTCTTGAGAAACCTTTCATCTTTAAAATTTCGTAGGCTCTTTTTGCAATTTCACCTACTTTTTGGGTCATTTCATCTGAAATTCTAGCTGGCGTGATTTCTTGTGATTTTCCTAAATATTTGGCTTCATAATCAAAGAAGTCGTTTTCTGAAACAATTTCTGTTATCGGTAAAACAGTAATTTTCCCTTGGTAATTGATCACGCCCACCGATACTTCTGTTCCGTCAAGGAAACTCTCAATAATAATTTCGTTGTCTTCTTTATAGGCAACTTCAATGGCTATTGGCAGTTCGGCAGCGGTTTTAACTTTGGAAATCCCAAAGCTTGATCCTGATTTATTGGGTTTTACAAAACAAGGCAATCCTACTTTATTTACAATTTCGGCAGTGTCAATAAGATCTCCTTTGTTAAGATAATAGGAAGTAGCTGTTTTAATTCCATAGGGTTTTAACACCGATAATAAATCGCGTTTATTGAAAGTAAGCGCCGCTTGGTAATAATCGCAAGAAGTTTGTGGGATTCCCAATAATTCAAAATAGGCTTGCATTAATCCATCTTCTCCTGGAGTTCCATGAATGGCATTAAATACTGCATCGAAGGTAATTTTTGTTCCGTTTACCGTGGTTGAAAAATCGTTTTTATCGACAGGAAATTCGGTATCATTAGCATCTACATAAACCCATTTTTCCTTGAAAATATGAATTCGATAACCTTTAAATTTCGATTGATCTAAAAACTTATAAACTACATTTCCACTCACCAACGAAATTTTATATTCGCTAGAATAGCCTCCCATGATAATTGCAATATTCTTCATTTTTAATCTATAATTTAAATTTATTTCTAATGCCCTAGCCCTGACAGAAGGGAAAATCCCACGCTTTTTTGCGTGGATTGGAATGATGGCAGGAAGAAGCTCCTAATAATTAACAAAAATATCATTTTTTTTCAAACGAATTACCTTTACAATTTTTATATCTTTGCAGTAAATCGAATACTATGAGTTTAAAAGATTATTTAAAGAGTAGAGTTTTTGTTGTTCAAGTTTTTGTGGCTTTGATAATTATATTTGTGTTAGGCTATTTATTCATGCATTGGTTGACGTTTACAACCGATCATGGAAATGAAATTACGGTTCCCAATTTGAGTAAAATGACGGAAGAACAAGTGGAAGAAACGGTGGACGATTTGGATTTGGACTATGTTCTTTTAGATAGTGTTGATTTTAATCCGGCTTATCCAAAGCACACAGTGGTGGAGCAAGATCCATTGCCGGGCGCGAAAGTAAAGGTAAATAGAAAGATATACATTAAGATAAATTCATCGGGATTCACGATGGTTAGAATTCCGAATTTAATTGAAAAAACATACCGTCAGGCAGTTCCAACATTGAAATCTTTGGGGCTTGAACCTGGACAAATCACCTACAAACCGTACCTTGGAAAAGACATGGTTATGGAAATGCATTGTAATGGGAAGAAATTAAATCCTGGGGATAAAATCTTCAAGTCATCCAAAATTGATTTGGTTCTTGGAGATGGTAACGAAGGATATGTTGAACCAGCTGACAGTTTAAGTACTGAAATACCTCCAAATGAATAATAACAACGATATTGAAGAAATAGAGGAGGAGTTATTTGAGCATTTTAGATTTGACGTTCCTAAAGGGCAATTGCTTTTAAGAATTGATAAGTTTTTGATGAATTTGATTCCCAATGCTACTCGAAATAAAATTCAAAATGCGGCTACTGCTGGGGATATTTATGTGAATGACATTCCTGTAAAATCCAATTACCGGGTAAAACCTTTGGACGTGGTTCGGATAATGTTATCACACCCACCATTTGAAAACCGCGTAGATCCTGAGAATATTCCGCTAAATATTGTTTATGAAGACGGTACTTTATTGCTAATAAATAAACCTGCCGATTTTGTAGTTCACCCTGGACATGGTAATTATACAGGTACTTTAGTGAATGCATTGGCGTATCATTTTGAGAATTTACCGATGAATTCTAGTGAGCGTCCCGGATTAGTTCACAGAATTGATAAAGACACCACCGGACTTTTAGTAATTGCAAAAACAGAAGCGGCAATGACCCATTTGGCCAAGCAATTTGAAGCCAAAACTACGGAAAGAGAATACGTTGCTATCGTTTGGGGAACCGTTAAAGAAGACGAAGGAACCATTGAAGGAAATATTGCGCGACACGTAAAAGACAGAATGCAAATGGCGGTTTTTGAAGATCCTACCATTGGAAAACCAGCGGTTACCCATTATAAGGTTTTGGAGCGTTTTGGTTATGTAACTTTGGTTTCGTGTATATTAGAAACAGGACGCACGCATCAAATTCGCGTTCACATGAAACATTTAGGTCATCCACTTTTTAATGATGCTCGTTATGGTGGCGATTTAATTTTGAAAGGAACTACGTTTACTAAATACAAGCAGTTTATTGATAATTGTTTTAAGATTTTGCCAAGACAGGCTTTACACGCAAAAACACTTGGATTTATTCATCCTACCACAGGTGAAATGATGCGTTTTAATACTGAATTACCGCAAGACATGCAGGATTGTATTGAAAAGTGGAGAAACTACTCGAAGTCACATGAAGTGATGGAGGAGGAGTAGATAATAAAAAAGGGGTTCAATTGAACCCCTTTTTATTTTATTTTATTTTGAAACTGTATCCTACTTTTATTCCCACTCTAGGGACTAGGCTTGAAAACGAATTATTGTCTACATCTTCCGTTCCACGCCATTCTATTTTCCAAAGGCAGCCCATAGAAGAATCGATGCTTAACTCTTTTGAAACTTGCCATTTATAACCTAATTCTGGATTAAAAAAGGAAATGTATTTGTAGGTTCCGGTATAATTCTCGTCTTTAAAACGAATGTATCCAAATTCCAAACTGTTTTGGTAGTAAAACTCTTTCCAACTTTCTTTTTTTAAGAAAGTTCTAGATCCGGATGATAATAGTATTCCTGTTCCAATATGTTTTCCACCATGAAGACCCGAAACTGCTCTTCCGTAGCCTAATTTTAAAATATTGGAACTGTTATAACCAAAGAAATTTTTAAATAGGTTTTTCTTTTCTGCGGTTAATTCGAATGCGCTAGGTTCAGAAGCGCTAAATCCTAAACTCATGGTTCTTCTTTGATCAATTTTTCGTGCTAGTTTGATTTTGTCTTGTGCAAAACTAAAGCTGCTAATTAAAAGTGCGAGTACAACAATTTTTTTCATTTTTGATTAATTTAGGTTTATAATTACAAATGTAATCAAATAATATAATTATGGATAAAAACTATTCTAATCGCATTAGTAAACTTAAAATGTTATTTGTATTTTTGAGTTTCGATAATCTACTACTATGAAAATTTTAATTTCACCGGCCAAGTCCTTAAATTTTGAATCTGATTTACCTACACAGAATTTCTCTGAAGCTTCCTTTTTAAAAGAATCACGACAAATTAATGGTGTGCTAAAAAAATTGAAACCCAACGATTTATCTAAATTGATGGATATTTCAGATAAATTGGCAGAATTGAATTGGGAACGCAACCAAAGTTGGAAAACGCCATTTACAACAAATAAGATCATAAACAACCACTTAAACTCATTCTTTGAACCAGTTGTGGGATCCATGTCTTGCATATGTGGTCCATGTGAAAATCCTTCACATCCAAGACCCCAAGAATCGCTAAAGTTAAATTCTCCTTTGTACTATTCACGACGTTCGTTATTGTGTGAAGCAACATTAACATTCAGACCTTAGTACTTAATTACACGGGCATATGAGTTAGCATTAATATTGGATGCGAAACGACGCTTCAATGCATTTGTAATCATATTTAATAAATTATTTATTAATTGGGATT
>CAIJFC010000276.1 GCA_903819815.1 uncultured Bacteroidota bacterium | reverse complement strand
TACAATGAGCATTTTGTTTACTATTAACGATTCACCTTTCTTTGGTAAAGAAGGTAAATTTGTAACCTCTCGTCACATTAGAGAACGTTTGACTAAAGAATTAGAGAAAAACTTAGCTATGAAGTTAGGTGAAACTGATTCTGCAGATAAATTCATGGTTTTTGGTCGTGGAGTATTGCATTTATCTGTTCTAATTGAAACAATGAGAAGAGAAGGTTATGAATTACAAATCGGTCAACCACAAGTTATCATTAAAGAAATTGACGGTAAAAAATGTGAGCCTATTGAAGAATTAACCATCGATTTACCAGAATCACTTTCAGGTAGAGCGGTAGAGTTTGTAACTTTGCGTAAAGGTGAAATGTTGAGTATGGAAACCAAAGGGGAACGTATGATTATAAAATTTAATATTCCATCTCGTGGAATTATTGGATTACGTAACCAATTATTAACCGCTACCGCTGGTGAAGCTATTATGGCGCACCGTTTTATAGGATACGAACCTTTCAAAGGTGAAATTTCTGGACGTAATAAAGGGTCTTTAATTTCTATGGAAAAAGGAAAAGCGATTCCTTATTCTATCGATAAATTACAAGATCGTGGTAAGTTTTTTGTTGAACCAAATGCTGAAATCTACGAAGGTCAGGTTATTGGAGAAAATTCTCGTGGTGATGACATGTGTGTGAACGTAACAAAAGAGAAAAAACAATCTAACGTTCGTTCATCTGGAAATGATGAAAAAGCAAGAATTATACCTCCAATCATTTTCTCATTAGAAGAAGCATTGGAATACATTCAAAAAGATGAATATGTAGAGGTTACTCCAAAATGTATTCGTTTGAGAAAAATCTATTTAACAGAAACAGATAGAAAAAGATTCAAAATCTAATCGATACTTATTTATAAAAAAAGCCATTCAACTCGAATGGCTTTTTTTATACTATATAAGGTACAATTATTTGAAATAAGAAAACGATTCGTTATTTTCTATTTTCAACAAACTCTCATAAATCAACTTAATCACATTTTCAACATCTTCACGATGCACCATTTCTACCGTGGTGTGCATGTATCGCAATGGTAAAGAGATCAATGCCGAGGCTACACCGCCGTTGCTGTAAGCAAAGGCATCGGTATCCGTTCCGGTAACTCGTGAAGATGCCAATCTTTGAAACGGAATTTCATTTGCAGTAGCTGCATCCAATATCAATTCTCGTAATTTATTTTGAACCGCAGGCGCATAAGTAATCACAGGCCCTTTACCCATTTTTATCTCGCCTTCAATTTTCATATCAATCATTGGCGTTGAGGTATCGTGGCAAACATCAGTAACAATTGCAACATTAGGTTGGATTGTTTTTGTAATCATTTCAGCACCTCTCAGACCAACTTCCTCTTGAACAGAATTGGTTATATACAAACCAAAAGGCAATTTCACCTTGTTTTCATGCAATAATCGAGCTACTTCAGCAATCATAAATCCGCCCATCCTATTGTCAATCGCCCGACAAACAAATTTATTTTCGTTCATTATCATAAACTCATCAGGATACGTAATTACGCAACCCACGTGAATCCCCATTTTTTCAACCGCTTCCTTATTCTCACAGCCAGTGTCAATAAATAAGTTGCTTACTTTAGGATTTTCCTCTTTATCTCGAGTTCGAGTGTGAATGGCAGGCCATCCAAATACCCCTTTTACAATTCCGTTTTTGGTGTGAATATTCACCACTTTTGATGGTGCTATTTGGTGATCAGAACCGCCGTTTCTTATTACATATATCAATCCGTCATCCGTAATATAATTTACATACCATGAAATTTCATCAGAATGCCCTTCAATAACTACTTTATAAGGAGCGTCCGGATTGATAACTCCCACAGCCGTCCCATAGGTATCAGTAATAAAGGTATCCACGTAAGGCTTCAAATAATCCATCCAAATTTTTTGTCCTTCTGCCTCAAATCCTGTTGGCGAAGCGTTATTTAAATACTGCTCTAAAAAAGCAAGTGAAGTGTCTTTTAATATCGATTTTGAACTCATAAAAATATTTTTTCGCTAATTTATAAATTTGGCATCACACTTGTTATATATAAAGTATAATTTTGTCAAATAAATAACTTTTAACATGAAAATAGTCCAATTATTTGTTTTTACCTTCCTAATTTCTATCAGCGCATCAGCTCAAATAGCAAAATTAGACACGCTTAAAATCCAAGAATTTAGTGAAGAAAATGATACTATTCTCAAAGAACCCATTCTTCTAGAAGAAGTAGTTATCCATAAATACAAACTCGATCCAGAAAGCAAAAAGCAATTCCTAATTTTGCAAAATCGAGTATATAAAGTCTACCCTTATGCCAAAATTGCTGCTGAAAGACTAACTGGTCTTAATAGAAATATGGCCGCTTTAAAAAGCAATAAAGAAAAACGTAAATATTTCAAAATCGTCGAAAATTATATTGAAAATGAATTCACCGACAAACTCAAAAAGCTATCTCGAAAACAAGGGCAAATCTTAGTTAAATTAATTTGTCGTCAAACCGGGCAAACTACCTACGACCTAATTCGAGAACAAAAAAGTGGTTGGAAAGCCTTTTGGTCAAACACTACTGCAAAATTATTCGACATCAATTTAAAAGAAGGTTATTCACCATCCGAAGTCAACGAAGATTTCCTAATTGAGACTATTTTAGACCGCGCATTCGACAGCGGAAAGTTAGTAAGACAAGCGCCAGCAACCCCAATTGATCTTGAAAAAGTAACCAATTATTGGTATTCTAAGGCCAGCACAATCAACAAATAGTTTCGAAGCCATTTCCGGCTTTCCCCGTCAAGCCCTTGTTAAAAAAACTCGTTTATGCTAGTGTAAAAAGGAGCTTTTTTCAGTCGCTCTTTTTCCCCTGCAAAACTATGTTTTTTTTTCTTCGGGGCTTTTGGTTCACTCCGG
>CAIJFC010000275.1 GCA_903819815.1 uncultured Bacteroidota bacterium | reverse complement strand
GCATCCAAATGACCACGGAAACGCAACCAAGGTCCCGCCATAGAAATATGATCCGTCGTACATTTTCCAAAAGCTTTGATCAATAATTTAGCGCCTGTAATGTTTTTTCCATCCCAAGCAGTGAACGGCGCAAGCAATTGCAAACGCTCTGAGGTGTCGCTTACCAAGATTTGTACTCCTGATCCGTCTTCGGCTGGTGCTTGAAAACCTGGGTCTTCAGCATCAAAACCTTTTGGAGGCAATTCATTTCCTGTTGGTTCGTCTAACATTACTTCTTCACCGTCTTCGTTAATTAATTTATCTGTCAACGGATTGAAACCTAAATCTCCTGCGATGGCCAAAGCAGTCACCAATTCTGGCGAACCAACAAAAGCCAACGTATTTGGATTTCCATCAGCACGTTTGGAGAAATTACGGTTGAACGAGTGAACAATCGTATTTCTTTCTTCTTTCTCTGCTCCTTCTCTGTCCCACATTCCAATACATGGTCCACATGCATTTGCAAAAACAGTGGCACCAATTTTATCGAAAGCAGCTATAAATCCATCGCGTTCAATCGTATATCGCACTACTTCAGAACCTGGAGTAATTGTAAATTGTGCTTTTGTTTTTAGATTTTTATCCGACACTTGTTTGGCCAATGAAGCCGCTCGAGCAATATCTTCGTAAGAAGAATTGGTACAAGAACCAATCAAACCTACTTCTATTTTCAATGGCCAGTTATTTTTTATCGCTTCTTCTTTCATTTTAGAAATTGGAGTTGATAAATCTGGCGTATAAGGTCCGTTTAAATGTGGCTCTAATTCAGTTAAATTAATTTCAATCACTTGATCGAAATACTGCTCTGGATTTGCATATACTTCAGCATCACCAGTTAAGTAAGACGCTACTTTATCCGCAGCATCGGCAACATCAGCTCGGTTTGTAGAACGTAAATAACGACTCATTGAATCGTCATATCCAAAAGTAGAAGTAGTAGCTCCAATTTCGGCTCCCATATTACAAATGGTTCCTTTTCCTGTACAAGACATTGCGGTTGCTCCTTCGCCAAAATATTCAACGATGGCGCCAGTTCCTCCTTTTACAGTTAAGATTCCAGCCACTTTCAAGATCACATCTTTTGGTGCTGTCCAACCGGATAGTTTACCGGTTAACTTTACTCCAATTAGTTTAGGAAATTTCAATTCCCAAGCCATTCCTGACATTACATCTACAGCATCTGCACCGCCAACACCAATGGCTAACATTCCTAATCCACCTGCATTTACAGTATGTGAATCGGTTCCAATCATCATTCCACCTGGAAATGCATAATTTTCTAAAACTACTTGGTGAATAATCCCTGCTCCTGGTTTCCAGAAACCTATTCCATATTTATTTGATACTGAAGATAGAAAATCAAAAACTTCGCTACTTTGAGATTTAGCACGTGCTAAATCGGTTACTGCATCTACTTTTGCTTGAATCAAGTGATCGCAATGCACAGTAGTAGGGACTGCAACTTTAGGTTTTCCAGCGTGCATAAATTGCAATAAAGCCATTTGTGCAGTAGCATCTTGACAAGCTACACGGTCGGGTGCGAAGTCTACATAGTCAACTCCATTTTTAAAAGCTTGAGAAGGAGTTCCTTCCCAAAGGTGTGAATATAAAATTTTCTCTGTTAATGTTAAGGGTCTTCCAACAATTTCTCTTGCTTTATCGACACGAGAGGGCATATTGTGGTAAACCTTTTTTATCATTTCTATATCAAAAGCCATAGTAATCTATATTAGTTTATTAGATTACAAATTTAAACAATAACATTTAATATTAAAGATATTTTAATAAAACTCCATTTTGAAGTAATTATTATTTAAAAAATAACATTAAAACGGTAAATTATTATTAAAAAAACAAAATAGTATTAAAATATTATCTAATTGATAAATATTTGCGTGATTTTTATGAAATTCGAAATCAACAGTTAACGAAAAACCTCAAATCTTCAGGAAAATTTGAGGTTTTTTTATAAAAAATATTAATCTTACAATAAAGAATCTATAATTTTTTCTATTGAAATTCCTTCGGCGTCTGCTTTGTAATTTTTTACTACTCGGTGTCTTAAAATTCCAATTGCAACTGCTTTTACATCTTCAATGTCTGGAGAAAACTTTCCGTTGAAGGCAGCATTTGCTTTAGCTGCTAAAATTAAATTTTGAGACGCTCTAGGGCCAGCTCCCCAATCAATATAATTTTTTACAAAATCATTCGAAAATGAATTGTCGGGTCTTGTTTTACTAACCAAAGTTACGGCGTATTCAACAACATTATCGGCAACGGGAATTCTACGAATCAACTGCTGAAAATCGATAATTTCTTGAGAATTAAACAATGGATTTACTGCAACATCTGAATTTGAAGTCGTATTTTTTACCACTTGAACTTCTTCTTCAAAAGTTGGATAATCTAATTTTATGGAGAACATAAAACGATCTAATTGAGCCTCTGGTAAAGGATAAGTTCCTTCTTGCTCAATTGGATTTTGAGTTGCCAAAACAAAATAAGGTAAATCCAATTTATAGTTATGACCTGCAATTGTTACGGCTCTTTCTTGCATTGCTTCTAATAAAGCAGCTTGGGTTTTTGGCGGGGTTCTATTGATCTCATCAGCTAAAATAATATTTGAAAAAATGGGTCCTTTTAAGAATTTAAATTGACGATTTTCATCTAAAATTTCACTACCTAAAATATCCGAAGGCATTAAATCCGGAGTAAATTGAATACGTTTGAAATCCAGTCCCAATGCTTGAGAAATGGTATTTACCATTAATGTTTTTGCCAAGCCTGGTACACCAACTAATAGTGCGTGGCCACCAGAGAAAATACTCAAAATTATTTGATCAACAACTTCTTCTTGACCAACGATTATTTTTGCAATTTCTTTTTTAAGTTCAATCCTTTTATGAACTAATTTATTTATTTCGGCTACGTCAGACATTATAGACTATTTTGAATTTAGATTAGAAATATAAATTATAATTGGATATGATTTTATTTTTTTAACCAGTTATTCGTGAAAACACAATCTCTGTATTCACCATTAATTTTAATGAAAGTTTCTTTGATTTTCTCTTCAAACCATTTCCCGATTGCCTTAATTTGTTTTTCTTTCAAAGCAAGATTTTTAATTTTTATATAATCTTGGGCATAATCAGCGGAATGCTCATTAATACGATTAGTAACCGTTAATATTTTAAACTTCTTTTTACCTGTTTGATCTTCTTCTCCTAATGGAGTTGTAACCTCCCCTTCTTTTAAATTCGAAACATTTGAATACAAAGTAGGATCCATTTTAGTCAACTCAAAACGAGTATCTTGAGTTTTAGGGTTAATTAAAACCCCTCCGTTTGCTCTGGTTTCTTTTTCATCAGATAATGTTCTTGCTGCTTCTGCAAATGTGATTTCTTTATCTTCAATTCTCTTTTTAATCAAAACAATTTTATCTCTAGCTGCTTTTAAAGATTCATCTGAAACCTTCGGAGTTAACAAAATATGTCGCAAATCAATTTCTTGACCTCTAATTTTTTCGACATAAATAATATGAAAACCAAATTCAGTTTCAAAAGGGTCCGATATTTCTCCTTCACCAAGACTAAAAGCTACGTCTTTAAACTCTTTAACAAATGGTGTTTTACGTGTCATTTTATAAAAACCTCCCGATGATCTTGAACCCGGATCTTCAGAATACAAAACTGCTTTACTGAAAAAACTTGCCCCAGCTTGAATTTCTTTTTTAAATCCTTTCAGTTTATCTATTACTTTTTGCTTTTCTTCTTCTGTAATTTTAGGGGTAACTACAATTTGCGAAACTTCCATTTCAGATCCAAAAATAGGCAAATCTGTAAATGGAATTTTCTTAAAAAAAGTACGGACTTCTTCAGGAGTTACTTCAACAGCATCGATTATCTTCTTTTGCATGTCCTCAGACAATTTGTTTTCTTTAAGAATATCGAAGAAATAGGTTTTAAATTCTTCTTCTGTATTTTTCTTGTAGTATTGAATCACCTTATCCATAGAACCAATTTGTTCCACCATATAGTTGATTCTATCTTCCATCATTTTTTTTACTTCATCGTCTCTAACTACAATACTATCTTGAATAGCTTGATGTGAATACAATTTATCTTCCAATAATTTACCCAACATTTGACATCTTGTAATGTCTTTAATTGAATTTCCTTGGCTTGAAATTTCAAGATAAGCTTTGTCAATATCAGAATCTAAAACCATATAATCACCCACTGTAGCAATAATACCATCTACTTTTTGGCGAGATTGCGGTAATTTTACTTTGATTGAATCAGTTGGTTTTTCTTTAATAATTTCTTGAGCATCAACTGTAAAAGCGAACACTGTAAAAAACACTATTAAAGCTGTTTTTGTATTTAAAAATCTTCTATTTATTGAATTTATTGTCATCATCCTGTAATTCTATTCGCTATTGTTATTTTATTTTAAATACTTTTTTACCCTCGGGTATGGTAATTAAGGTTTCAGTTGTTTTTTTACGCTTTCAAATACAGTTTGATTTACTTCAACTTTGAATTCGTTTTTAAGGTCTTTAACCCAATTTTCTTCTAGATATTGTTGGTAGTCGTTAATTGCCTTTCCTTTGCATTCCTCGAGTTTTTTTGGACCTGCAGGTAAAGTTGCATTTACTTTAGTTACGAAATAATACTCACCCTCTTTTATTATATCAGAAATTCCAGTTTCAAATTTTAAATTTTTTGGTAACACATCGTTTCCTTCTTCAAAAACGCCCACTTTTGACATTATATTAACCGCGCCGTCTTTAACATTTAATTTCTCTTTAATAAAATCAATCGTTTTATCATTTTTCAAATATTTTAAAGCTTTCTTAATAAACTCTTCTTTAGTTGACGAAAGAACAGTCACATCCAATCTATTTTTCCATTGGTAGTTATTTAAGTTTTTATCGTAAAATGATTTCAACCCCAAGGTATCTGTTTTTGATTTGTTCCAAATTTCTTTTTCCATTAAATCAAAAAGCAATAATCCATCTCTATATTCATCCATTACAGCTGAAAATTCAGGAAATTCTTTCTCTAAATTATCATCATAATATTGAGATAATTCTTGATCTAAATAATTATCATAAAATTTATTAATCAATTTAGATAGGGGTTTCAGGGTGTTTTTGGTTTTTTGCTGCTCTTTTACATACGTTAAAAAGGAAGCCGCTGTAATTGATTTTTCGGAATTAATAGTTGCTAACTTTTTATTGTATGATTTTAAATCTGCAGGGGTTTCCCATTTTCCTTCGTAAAAATCATTGGTAACCAATTTAGAAACCACAGCATAGAATTTATCATCTCTTTTAATGCTGTATTTTTTTCTTAATTTCTCATTCATTGAAGCAGTAATCAATCTAGAACGATCGTCTTTGCTTACTTTAGATTCTAAGTCAGAACGCATTTCGTCAATTGTTTTAACAGAAAATTTATCAATTAACTTAACGATATGCCATCCGTATTGACTTTTAAATGGTTCAGAGACCGGATTTTCTTTTGACAAATTAAAAGCTACATTTTCAAACTCATCAGAACTTAACTGACCTGAACCAAATCTATTTAAAACTCCACCTTTAGAAGAAGAGGATTTGTCTTCTGAAAATTGTTTTGCAAGATCTTCAAATTTTTCTCCTTGTTGTAATTTCTTATAGATATCTTGAATTGTATTTTTTTCTTTATCGGCTTCGTCTTTGTTCTCCGAAGTGGCAGGAGGATTCATGATCATAATATGAGCCACAATTACATCGCCTCTATTATCACGAACGTCGTCTACTTTAATCAAATGATAACCAAAACGAGTACGAATTGGATTTGAAATACTTCCTTTTGGTGTTTTGTAAGCGCCAGTTTCAAAAGCATAAACCATTCTGAAAGCCGTAAAATATCCTAAATCTCCTTTGTTGTCTTTAGCAGAAGGATCTTGAGAAAATTCAATGGCTAATTTACCAAAATCTTCACCCGCCATAGCTCTTTTACGAACATCCAAGGCTTGTTTGTATACTTTTAAAGTATCTTCTGGAGCAGCATTTTCATCAACAGAAAATAATATATGAGACCCTTTAATTTCTTTTAAAAACCGTTTATAACCTTCTTCTACTAGTTCTTTGGTAACTTTTGAATCGGAAGTGTAGTTTTTTGATAATTGACCTCTATACGATTTCAACTCATTTTGATAAGCAGAACCGTCTTGAAGTCCTAGTTTATAGGCTTTATTTATTTTTAATTTATAACCTACGAATAATTCAAGGTATTGATTAAGATCTTTTTGAGATTCATCTTTAACAAGATCTAGATTTTTCTTGTAAACTCTAGAGAATTCATCAGTATAATAGGGTTTATTGTCAATAGTAAATAAAACTTCTTTCGTGCTATTTTGAGCAAATCCGATAAAATTTAGAGAGACTAAAAGTCCAAAAAATAATTGTTTCATTTTCATTTAAAATAATATTTAACTTAATATTTTATTAGTAGTAACTAGTTACAAATTGCAACTCACAAAAATAACAATTCAATTACATTATACAACTATCACGGGTACTATTAACATAAATTTATTAACATAAATCCAATAAAATTTATAGTCTTTACCGTGTTATAGAAATATTTGTTGAATAAATAGTATTTTTGCAATCCATTTACAAAACATATGAGCTTTTTAAAAGAAATAGAAAGAAGAAGAACTTTCGGGATTATATCGCACCCTGATGCAGGAAAAACGACTTTAACAGAAAAATTATTG
>CAIJFC010000274.1 GCA_903819815.1 uncultured Bacteroidota bacterium | reverse complement strand
AATGGCAATGTGCATCAGGTTTAATTTCTCATCTTTCTTATAGGCTTCGTGAATTTTACCTAGCTCTTGAACGCCAATTAAATAAATTATGGCATCCAAATCTAAATCTTCCCCTTGTGAAAATTGATCTGAAAGTAGGGACACCAAATTTTCCCAACGCTCTTTGAGCTGTATATCTCTTGACATTTAAAATTAATTGTGAATTATAAATTATAAAATCTGAAATCTGAAATCTGAAATCTGAAATTATTTGGGTAAAGATACCAACATAATTCTTTTATCTTTGCTCTTTATACTTTTTACATGAGTTATTTAGACATTTTTCTTGGCGGATTATTAATTTACGGGTTTGTTCGTGGTTTTTGGAATGGTTTTTTTATTGAATTGGCTTCTTTCATTTCGCTATTAGTTGGAATTTATGTTGCAATAAAGTTCTCTTATATAATGAAATCAATAGTTGCAAGTCATGTTTCTTGGAACCCTAAAACCGTTCAAATGGTAGCTTTTATAATTACCTTTATTTTAGTGGTAATAGGAATTTCATTTTTGGCAAAATTTCTTACTAAAATGGCTAATTTGGCAAGCTTGGGAATTGTAAATAAAGTAATGGGAAGTGTTTTTGGACTTTTAAAAATGATTTTAATGCTAAGCGTACTTTTAAGCTTATTTCAAAAAATTAATTTTGATTATACTTTTGCAAATAAATCTACGATTGATAATTCCTATTTTTTCAATCCGATAAAGAAAACAGCTGAAATAATTTACCCTTCAATTGGAGAATGGTACAAAGAAATTAAAGTAAAATCTATTCAATAATTTCTACTTCAATCTCTTTATCGCATCCTTTTCAATCCAACCTTCGTTACCATCTGTAAGTTGGATTTTGTTCCAATTATCAAGTGTTTCCATGATATAAACCTTCGTTCCTTCGTGCAACATAAAAGCATCAGAAGCACCAACTTTAGGCTCACTTTTCACCGATACCACTTCTGAAAATACAATTGCAGGTTGATCGTTATTGAATTGATTTTTTTCAAAAATAGCGGAAGAAACACTCACCAACAAGAGTAACATTACCACAAACATTCCCAGGAAAAACAATCTTTTGGAAGCCGTAATTTGGGAGAAATAATAACCCACAAAAAACAATAAAAATACAATTGATAAAACAACGGTTATTCCCCCCCAAGTATTGTAATGAAAGGTGTTTGTAAAATCTTCAATTACTTTACTAAACCCAACTTTTTCTACCGTTTTGATATCGTCAATTTGGAGTTTTTGAGCAAATTTTAGGTTGTTTTGAATTTCAGTATCGTCAGGATTTAGCAATAATGCTTTTTCGTAATTGTAAATCGAAGGCGCTACTTTATTTAATTTATAGTAGCAATTCCCAATATTAAAATACAATTCCGCTGATTGTTTTTTAGCCGACAATTCGGTTTCATAAGCAGTAATTGCTTCTTGGTATTTTCCTTTTTGATACAATGCATTTCCATTTTCAAAGCCCTTTTGAGCAAAGAAAACTTGCGTTGTAAGTAATAATATATAAAGTAAATTTTTCATTTTATCTTTGTTATACTGCTCTTTTATAATCTTCAAATTAGTATAAAAATTAGTGCAAATTATTGTAATTCGTGTCTAATTTTTTAAAAAATCTTTGTGTCACTTTTGAAATCTTTGTGCCTTTTGTGGTTAATATTTAAACTATCTGCTTTTCTAATTCTGAAATAATTGCCACCGCTTTGTCATAATCTTGTTGAATTGCTGCAATTGATGAAGGCGCATATCTTGCAAATTCGCAGTTTTCCGTTAGATTTATAAATGATGTAATCGCATCAGGATTTGCTTTTCGTTCCAACAAAATTTCACTGATTTTCTCCTTACTCATTTCAGAAGTTTCAATATTGATTTTGGCCTTCAAGAAATTGTGCATTGCCTTTTCTAATGCAATATAAAACGGCTCTTTGTTCCCAATTTCTTTTTGTGCTTCCGATAAATATTTCTTAGCCAGTTTATTTGATAATTTGATTTTATTTCCCGCAACATCGCCATCAATCGCTTCTTTTTTCTTTTTGAAAAGTACAATTACTGGAATGCATAAAAACGGTAAAACCGATAAGAAGTAAAACAAGGTAGATCCATAAAAATCGCTTTGTTTTATCGAAGTCAGTTCCGTTTTCAATTTGATAAATTTAAATTGAGCAGAACTTAAAACTGATTTTTTTGTTTCGGATGTTGTTGCAACGGAATTATCAGACGCATTTGGCCCTTCTAAAACATTGACCATAATTTCAGGGGAAGTGATGGTTTTGTAACTGCTAGAACCCAAATCAAAATAGGTAAAAACCATCGGTTTGATTGGATATTTTCCTTTATATTGTGGAATAATAGCGTATTTGTCAGAGATTTTTCCAGTCATTCCAGAAAGCGGCGTAGAAACTTGTTCGTTGTGAACTGGATCATACATTTCTAAAGCGGTTGGAACGATTGGTTTTGGTAAAGAAAACAATTTCAAATTTCCTGTTCCAATAACGCTCACCTCTAAATCTAGGCTTTCTCCCGATTTTAAGTTTGTTTTTGAAGGGGTAACTTTAAATGTAAATTGACCAACAGCTCCTGAAAAATCTGCAGGTTTTCCTGCTTCTGGAAGTGCTTTAACGTTAATGGTTTTGGCACCGGCAGAAACGCGTTTGTGGTCTTCGACCAAAAGTACTTGCCCAAAGATATTTCGTCGGTTGGAGGGCAACTGAACATCAACATCCAATGATAGTGGTTCAATTACCAATTTTCCAGATTTTTGAGGGTACAAAACGGTTTTTCTGAGTGTTACAAAACGGTATTTCTCCCCGTTATATTTTCCTTCTTCAGCTACTAATTGTTTGATATCAATATTCTGACTCCAAAAATCGTTGTATTTTGGTTTGTCTAATTCTCTCCAATTGGTAATTCCAATATTGTAACTGAAATAGATTTTATAAACTACCGTAATTGGTTCATTTAAATAGGGATTCGTTTTTGAAATTTCGGCCACTAAATGTAACGATTGATCGGCGGTTACTTGTGTGTCATTTGGATCTCTAGGTTGTTCTACTGCTGCAGTAACCGTAATTCTAATTGGAGATGTTTTATAAATTTGCCCTCGAATATCAATGGAAGCCTGACGAATTACCAACGCTCCTTTTTGCATTGGCAATAAAAAATAGGAATACGTTTTGTTGAATGAACTCTTGCCATTTATCCACGATTGACTCACTTGTTGGCTTGGTCCAGCAACAATTTTAAACCCTTCAAAATTTGGAGGGATAAAGTTGTCGCCGTCGTCATTCATTGTAAAATCAATACGAAGTCTTTCGTTTAATCCAAGAGTTTGCTTGCTGACTTTAGCCTCAAATTGTACCTGGGCTATAATCGCTTGAAAACTTAAGAATAGTAGAATTAAATATCTTTTCATTACTTGTTTAATCGTTGAAATGTTTTTTTGTTAATAGTTTAACTGTTTAATCGTTTAAACCAGACTAGACTTTACCAATCTTTCTCTGTTTGAATTGGTTTGCCCTTCACTTTATTAGCATTTACTTTATCTTGTATCTTCTTTTCTTCATTGTTCACCGCGTCTAATAAATTTTGAACGCGTTCTTTTTGTATTCCACCAGGCTTCGGTTTTGGCTGCCCATCCTGATTATTTTTTTGGTCGTTTTTATCTTTTTTATCCCCGTCCTTTTTGTCGTCTTTTTTATTGTCGTCCTTCTTTTTATCTTTTTTATCGTCTTTCTTTTTATCGTCCTTTTTCTTCTCCTTTTTGTCTTTTTTATCGTCTTTCTTTGGAGGGTTATTTTTCAGCATTTTTTTTGCTAAAGCAAAATTATATCGGGTTTCTTCATCATTAGGATTATTTCTTAACGCATTTTTATAGGCTTCAACAGCAGCTGAATAATTTTTTTCTTTCATGTAAATATTCCCTGAATTATGAAAAGCGGTGTGTTTTTCAGGTCTTGCGGTAGCATTTTTTATTGCATTTTCATAGGAAAATAGGGCTTCTGAATTATTATTTTGTTTGTAAATAGCATTCCCTAAATTATAGGCTGAAATAGATTTTTTTGGGTTATTAGAAAGAGATATTCGGTATTCCGCTTCTGCTTCTGCATATTTTTTATCTGCGAATTCACTATTTGCTCTAGGCAAATGAAAATCTTTTTCTTGAGCGAAAATCGCAAAAGAAAGCAAGAGAAAACTATATAGTAACAACTTCATCATTATTGTTTTTCATTAAATAAATTCAACTTTTTCAACCATTCTGTTTTTCTTTCTAAGAAGAAAACATCTATAAATAATAGAAAAAATCCTATTCCTAAAAACCATTGGAATTGCGAATTATAGTCGGTGAATTGCTGTGCTTCAAATTCGTTTTTTTCAATATTATCCAATGCCTTTTTAATATATTCTAAAACTTCCTTGGTATTATTTCCGTTAATATAACCCCCTTTAGTATTCTTCGCAATTATTTTTAAGCTTTCTTCATTCAATTTTGTGACTACAACCTCATTATTTTGATCTCTTTTAAAGCTCAGTACTCTGCCATTTTCTTTTAACGGAATTGGGCCGCCTTTTGGGGTTCCTAATCCAATTGTAATTATTTTTAATCCTAATTTATTTGCTTCTTCAGCTGCATCACTTGCGCCTTCGGAATGGTCTTCTCCATCAGAAATTAAAATTAATAACTTGCTCGTTTTTTTATCATCATCAAAATAAGTCGAAGATAATTTTATAGCGTCATCCAATGAGGTTCCTTGAGAAGAAACCATGTTAGGATTCATACTTTGTAAAAACATTTTTGCCACGCCATAATCAGTAGTAATCGGCAAAACGGGGAATGCGCTTCCTGCATAGGCTACAATTCCAATTCTATCACCTACTAATTGATTGATGATTTGCGAAACAATCTGCTTACTTTTTTCTAATCTACTTGGCGCAACATCTTCGCAAAGCATACTTTTAGATACGTCGACAGCAAATACAATATCTATTCCTTCTCGCTTTATAGTCTCTGATTTTGTGCCTATTTTTGGATTAACTAATCCAATAACTAAACAAGCAAAAGCAAGTGTCAAAACAACAAATTTAAGACCCGTTTTAAATCCTGAACTTTCAGGGCTCAATTTTTTTATCATTTCTAAATCTCCAAACTCTTGTTGTTTTTTTCTTTTCCAATACAAATTGAATAGAAATACCACAACCAAAATTGGGATGACAAATAATAAAGTCAAATATTTTTTTTCGTCTAATTCGTACATATATTTTTCTTAAATACCAATTTCTTTACGATTTCGAAATTATATAAAACTTCTAAAAAGGGTGTTTCGTAATCCAAATTCCAACAACAATAATACCCCGGCAAAAAGCGCAAAAAGTCTAAATTTTTCATCGTAATCATAGAATTTTAACTCTTGAATTTCCGTTGTTTCTAACTTGTTAATCTCATTATAAATCGATTCTAATTTTTGATTGCTATACGCTCGGAAATATTTTCCACCAGTTTTTTTTGCTATCGATCGAAGTAACGCTTCGTCAATTTCTACTTTCATCATTCTAAATAAAAACTCCCCGTTTGGCGCAATTGCGTAAGGAAAATCGGCCATTCCATTGGACCCAATTCCAATCGTATAAACTTTAATTCCGTATTGTTGTGCTATATCAGATGCCGTTTGTGGCTCAATAAAACCCGCATTATTTACCCCGTCAGTCATTAAAATCACAATTTTACTTTTAGCCTTGCTGTCTTTTAATCGGTTAATTGCTGTGGTTAAACCCATTCCAATTCCAGTTCCATCTTTAAGAACATTATCATATTTAATACTTCTAATGGCATCCATTACCACCGCTTTATCACTTGTAACTGGCGATTTGGTATACGCTTCAGATGCGTAAACTACTAATCCTATTCGGTCATTTGGTCTTTCTTTCACAAAATTTTCTGCAACCACTTTTAAGGCTTCCATTCTATTTGGTTTGAAATCTTTGGCCAACATACTCCCAGAAACGTCCACAGACATTACAATGTCAATCCCTTTTGTGGTTTTGGTTTTGCTACTCACATCCACAGTTCTCGGGCGCGCCATTGCAATAATTAAAGAGCTTAATGCCAATATTCGAAAAACAAAAAGCATCGGTTTTAATTTGGTCAAAACAGATTTTGAATTCTTAAAACCCCTTAATGAACTTATTTTTAAAGTGGCAGTTTGTTCCTTTCTTTTCCATATTTGCCATGCTATAACAACTGGAATCAAAAGGAAAAGCCAGAAAAATTCGGGATTTAGAAAAGTCACCTTATTCATTGTTTTCGCCTTTTTTAAATTCAACAGAATTGATCACTCTTTCTGAAATTTGCTCCGCGTATTTATCGCCTTCTTCATGTAATAAAATTACTTGCTGGTAGCCACCATTTTCTTTAAATAAGATTACTTCAAAATACAACTTAACACTACTTTTTGAAATAGGATCAAGCAATACCATTGTTCCAAAACCTTTTAAACCAGAAACGCCCATTTTGGTTTGGAATTCTTCTTGTTTTAAAACTACATTTTGTCCTCCAAATCCATTTATAGTTCCGTCTAATCCTTTTTGAAGGTCATAATCCAATTCTTGTTTTGGTGTTGCTGTAGCTAATGCGATGTAAAAATTGCTTTGCAAACTTCCGTATGTAAAAACACTTCCTTCTTTTAGCATTTTAACTACCTCTTTTGGAAATTGTTTAGAAGCATCAATTCTAGTGAGGACTTTTGGAGTCTCAATATGCACTTTAGGATTACCATATTCGCTTGAAACCCATTGTCCTTCCACTAAATCTTTGGTTGCGCTTCCAATAATAGTGTCTTTTACATAATCAAATCCCTTGGTTGCTACCAAGAAAATCAATAGAGCTACTATTGCGCCAACAACGAATCCTACAGCAGTTAATATTCGTTTTCTTTTCTCTTTTTTCTCTTTTTCTAAGCGACGCATTTCGTCCCATTCCGTTGTGTCAACTTCCGGTTCAATTTCTATTGGTATGGATTTATCCAATGTTAAAATTGCTTTTTCAATCTTATTTTTGTCTTCGGCAATTTCAAAATCTACCGGTCTTGATTTAGCAAATTTCACTAAATCGGCTTGCATTAAAACGCGCTCTAAATTCTCAAGAGTTTCAGCAGAAACCGTCATTTTCTTTTTGATAGAAGCGGCTCTAAGGGCAATAATCAGTTCTGAAGTAGTGCTTTCCATAGCTGGAATTTCGATCGCTTCCTCAATATAATTCCGTGCAATATCCGTCAATTCACTGTAATATTCTTTTACAGCACCTTTTTGCCAAAGTTCCTTTTTTTCTAAGTTTTTAAGTAAAATAGTTGCTCTTTCTATAGGGCTTTTTACCTCTTCAATTACTTCCACTTTCTTTTGTTTGTATTTTTTTACTAACCAATAAATCAAAGCACCAATTCCTAAAATTGATAATATGATTAAGAAATAGGACCAAAAATTACTCAATTGAAATTCCGATTCGGCAATTGGTTTGATGTCAAATAATTTTTGTTTTAGGGTATCCACTTTAACATCAGAAACTTCTACTAAAATAGAATCGGTAGCAAATGCTTTATTATTTATTAGAATTTTCAAACTCGGAATTACATATTTCCCAGAGTCAAATTGGGTTACACCATATTTTTTTATAAGTTCGTATCTCGCGCCATTTTTAATGGTATCCACCACATAGGATCGGATCACTTCCATTTTTCCAAAGTTTTTTAAAGTTGGAAAAACTACTTTTGATGCCGTATCAACTGTTGTTTTGTAGGTCAAATTGAATTGCGCCCCGATTTTATTTTTGGTTACGTCTATTTTAGTTTCCACTTGCTTTTGAGCAAATAGTGAAACTGAAATTAGTAAGAAAAGTATATAATATTTAACTCTCATTGTATTTATCGCGACTTAAAATAACTTAATAATTTGGTTACATAACTTTCATCAACCCTTGTATTTACAACTCCGGAACCTGATTTTCTAAAAGTTTCAATAAAATAATCAACTTTGTTTTGGTATTCTTTTTCGTATGCTAACCGAATTGCTTTTGACCCCGTATTCACTAATTGTGTTTCGCCAGTTTCCGCATCTAACATTGGAACCATCCCTAGGTTTGGCAACTTTTCTTCACGAATATCAAATACTCGAATTCCAGTAATATCGTGTTTTTTAGAAGCAATCTTCAAGGTGCTTTCGTATTCATCAGACATAAAATCAGAAATTAAAAATACAATTGCTTTCTTTTTTTGCGTTCCCGATAAAAACTTTAAGGCTTGTGAAACATCCGTTTTATGGCTTTTTGGATGAAATTCAATCAATTCACGAATAATTCTCAATACGTGTGATTTTCCTTTTTTTGGAGGGATATACAACTCGATTTGATCTGAAAATAAAATCAAACCTATTTTATCATTATTCTGTGTCGCCGAAAAAGCCATTGTGGCTGCAATTTCTGTAACAATATCTTTTTTAAATTGGTTTTTAGAACCAAAACTCTCCGATCCAGAAATATCAACCATTAACATCATGGTTAACTCGCGTTCTTCTTCAAAAACTTTAACGTGCGCTTCGTTATATCTTGCGGTTACATTCCAATCTATAGCACGAATATCGTCCCCATATTGGTACTGACGAACTTCAGAAAAGGTCATCCCACGCCCTTTAAATGACGTATGGTATTCTCCCGAAAAGATATGATCGCTCAATCTTCGGGTCTTAATTTCTATTTTACGTACTTTTTTTAATAGTTCTTTGGTATCCATTTTTTTTAGCTTTCAGCAAATAGCTATTAGCGTTCAGCCATTAGAATTTTCTAAATGCTTACTGTTTATAGCTTAAAGCTGATTAAGGTACTTCAATCTCGTTTACGATTTTGTTGATGATGTCAACAGAGGTAATGTTTTCCGCTTCTGCTTCGTAGGTAATCCCAATTCTATGACGCAATACATCATGAACTACTGCACGAACATCTTCTGGAATCACATACCCTCTACGTTTAATAAAAGCATAACATTTAGCAGCATTTGCTAGGTTGATACTGCCACGAGGGGAAGATCCAAAACTGATTAGGGGTTTTAAATCAGCTAATTTATATTGTTCAGGAAAACGAGTTGCAAAAACAATGTCAAGAATATATTTTTCTATTTTTTCATCCATATAAACTTCACGAACTGCTTCTTGAGCTCGCAATATTTGTTCTACAGATACTACCGCATTTACTTTTTCGTAGGCTCCTTTCAAATTTTGACGAATTACCAATCTTTCGTCTTCCATTTTTGGATAATCGATAACCGTTTTAAGCATAAAACGATCCACTTGCGCTTCTGGAAGTTGGTACGTTCCTTCTTGCTCAATTGGGTTTTGAGTTGCCAATACTAAAAACGGTCTCTCCAATTTAAATGTGGTATCACCAATAGTTACTTGCTTTTCCTGCATCGCTTCCAGTAATGCCGATTGCACTTTTGCAGGCGCACGGTTGATCTCATCTGCCAAGACGAAATTAGCGAAAATCGGTCCTTTTTTTATTGAAAATTCATTTTGTTTAATGTTATAAATCATTGTTCCTACAACATCCGCAGGCAATAAATCGGGTGTAAATTGAATTCTACTGAAAGAACCTTGAACGGCTTGTGATAAAGTATTTATCGCTAAAGTTTTAGCCAATCCCGGAACGCCTTCTAATAAAATATGTCCTTGTCCTAGAAGTCCAATTAATAATCTTTCAATCATGTGTTTCTGTCCCACAATTACTTTATTCATTTCCATCGTAAGAAGGTCTATAAAAGCACTTTCTTTTTCAATTTTTTCATTTATCGCTCTGATGTCTAAAGTTGAAGTATTTTCTTCCATTTTACTGATTTTAATAGTGTAAATTTTAACATTTAAATTTGAGAGTGCAAATTGAATTTTTTTTTAGAAGTACGATGTTAAAAAATGGTTAAAACTTCTATAAATCAATTGCATTTAAGGCTGAATTGTGATTTTCTTTTTATAATTTTAAGAACTTTATGAAAATCACCTAAAAACCTTTCCAATCAATTTAACATTTTAATACTATAACCTTGAAAAAAAATAAGTTATCGCCTATTATTGCAGGAACTATGAATTGGGGCATTT
>CAIJFC010000273.1 GCA_903819815.1 uncultured Bacteroidota bacterium | reverse complement strand
GGCCAACAAGTTGTTTTTTGAAACAATATCACCCAAACCATTATCTAATGTTAAATCGATTATGCTGTAATTTAGACCGTTTATTTTTCCTAATTCATCCACCGTAAAAACATAATAGAGGTTTGGAAAATTAGGTTTTGGAACGATTACCGCCGATTGGGTACTTGATGGATCGCCTAACAATCCCATTCCATTGGGCATTACAACATGATTTTTATTCCAAACTCTAATTCCATCGGTGTAGAAAAGTAGATTTCCTGAGTTGTCACAAAGTGTTGCGCAACCTTCGGTTGTTTCTATTTGTCCATCTTCAAGCGCGATTGGATTGAAACCTGAATTGAAACTAATTCCCGCTTTTTTTCCAAAATACCAAATCCCTGCCGGACTCTGAGCATCAGCTAGTTGAAAAAAAAGTAGTAGAATTACAATATTTTTAAACATGAAATTTTTATCAATTCAATTTTGACAAATGTAACGATTTTGAGAGGAATTGTACTGCGGATTATTGGAGATCAAATCCTATTCAATAGTATATTCTAGAGAATCAATCTCCGACAAACTAAAATACCCAAGGGCATAATTTGCTTCGTTCGTTTGGTTGATAATATTTCCACGAACCGTTGCTGGTGGTGATTGAAACGGACTTCCATTATTACTTCCTGCTAGACTAATCAGAATACTCATATAACTATGATACCGTTTTGAAATTCCTTGAAGTGCTATTTGAAGTACATCTCCCGATTTTGATTTATCGTCGGAATAAATGGCATAAAAAGAATTTCCCTGAAAAAATCGATCATAAAAAACTCCATAACTTGGTATACTGTTGTAATTCGGTTTTACTTTGAATAAATAATAGTCGTCTGTCGCGCCATTATCAGTAAATAAAGCTTTAATTTCTATATCTTTTCCGCTAAATCCCGTATCGTTTTTTTGTGCAATGGAATCGATTACTGGAACCGCTTTTAATGTTTCTGTGGCAGAATAGGTTTCGTTATCATATAAAATAGTCAACGTGTAGGTTTCGTCTAAAATGGGAACAAAATTATTACAAACATATTCTCCAGTAGTTCCATTTTCAATAAAATTAAAGGTCGAATCATTACTATCTGTCACAAAAACAACTGTATTTGAAACGGTCGGAATTGTATTGGAATAATAACTGGTTGTGGTTGATAATTTAATGGTTTGTTCATTTCCAGCGGTGCCTTTTTTCCATTTAATAGAACCGTCAATCACCAATTTTGGTGCGGCGGTATTAAGATCAACATTGATTACTTTTTCACAACTAGAAAAAATAAACAGACTCAAAATTAAGGAGATATAAATAATATTTTTCATAATAATTTGGTATTTATTAAAACTTAAAATTATAACTAACCGCTGGAACAATTCCGAAAATAGAAAGCCTAACGGCTTCATTTAAGCCACTGGTTTGGTTTTGTCTAAAACTAATGGAAGCCGCATTTTGTCGGTTGTAAATATTATAAATACTAAAAACCCATTCGGTCTGCCATTTTCGTTTTTTATCTTGTTTGGGCGTTAAAGTTGCTGCAACATCCAAATGATTGTAAGAAGGTAAAAGACTTTCGTTTCTTAAACCATAACTCGGAATGGTAATTCCTTGGTATTGATATTGTCCGTTCGGATAAGTAACGGGTTGACCAGTTTGAAATGTAAAATTGGCACCAAAAGTCCATTTTTCATTCCAATTATAACTACTTGTAATTGCGATATTATGTAATTTATCGTAGCCCGATTTGTACCAATTTCCGTTATTTATTCCAAATTCTTCTGGGGTTCTTCCTGGTGTTTTTTGTTCGGATTTTGATAAGGTGTAGGAAATCCAACCGGTTAGTTTTCCAGTGTTTTTTCGAAGCATAAATTCCAATCCGTAGGAACGTAATTTTCCATTTAGAATCACTTGTTCGAGCGCTTCATTAGCAATTAAATCGGCACCATCAATATAATCAATTCTATTTTTCACCATTTTATAAAACGATTCCACTTCAAAAGAATAATCATTTTCATGAAAATTATTAAAATAACCCAACGCCACTTGATCTGCAATTTGGGGTTTGATAAAGGAATCGCTCGGTGTCCAAATATCTAGTGGAGTAGGAGATGATGTATTGGAAACCAATTGTAAATACTGAACCATTCGATTATAACTCGCTTTTATTGATTTGTTTTCGTCTAATGAATAAGCTGCTGAAAATCGGGGTTCGAGGTTATTATAAGAAATAATACTTTTGTTGCTTCCATAATATTTTGTCCCAATTGGAATTCCTTTTTCATAAATTTTCAAATCTGAATTAAAAGTTACGGCTTGGTCATTTTCATATAAATTCACCGTTGAAGCGCCTAATCGGTAAAACAAACTATAACGCAAACCATACATAAGTTCTAATTTCGTACTTATTTTGTGTTCTGTTTCAAAATAAAGCGACGGTTCAAAGGCATATTTTTTGTCCAATTGCTTATTATTAAAACCCGAATCACTATTTGTTGGTTCGATAGTTCCAGGATTGAAGTCATAATAAATGGAATTTATGCCATAATTTAATTTAATTTTATCCGAAACATAGTTTTTGAAATCGTATTTAATATTATAGTTTTTTATACCAGAATCATATTTAAAACCAACAAAATCCAATTGTAATCCGTAGTAATAATCGCTATAAATTAAAGAAAGATTCGAAAATAATTTATCAGAATACAAATGATTCCAGCGCATATTTAGGGTCGAATTGCCATAAATATTTGTAAAACTTTCACTCAATTTGAAAACATCTCTTCCGAAATAGCCAGACAAAAAGAGGCTATTGGTATTGTTAACTTTCAGAGTTATTTTGGTATTTAAATCATAAAAATAAGCGGCATTCTTGTTGTCGGTTAATTTTAAAAACAAATGCGCATAGGAACTTCGACCGCCAATTAGAAAAGAAGATTTTCCTTTTTGAATAGGTCCTTCGGCCAAAAACCGGCTGGTAATTAATCCTATTCCGCCATTTAGATGAAACTGTTTAGAATTCCCGTCTTTTTGATAAATATCTAAAACAGAGGATGCTCTTCCGCCAAATCGGGAGGGAATTCCGCCTTTGTAGAGTTTTAGATCTTTAATAGCATCGGGATTAAATACGGAAAAAAAGCCAAAAACATGAGAAGAATTAAAAATAGTAGCCTC